>JALUZF010000288.1 GCA_027012135.1 Gammaproteobacteria bacterium | reverse complement strand
ACAAAAAAATGTAAAAAAAAGGGGGGGGGCAATGTCATTGAAATAAGCCTAAGCAGTTGATATTACTAAGCATACCTGTATCCCTTTCTTAGCATAGGTCGTCTACAGCGAATTTTTATACGCTCAAAGCTCCTCCCTGTGCGTATGGGTGTTAGGTTCTTGCTTATTGTTTGTAAACATTGCCGTATATCAACTTCCATTAAATAATCATTCAGCACATTAACTAAAATATCCTTAACTGATGATATTGCCTTGCTAAAGTTTATCTTATAAGCCAGTTTTCTCTTTGAAACACGTTGGTTTATATAGCCTTGAGCATAGTAACAACTGATAGCGGTGAGGACGTGATTCAGCATACAGGCGTGATAGTCCTGCTGGACACTTAAAATTGATTCGCCTGAGAAGTTTTCAACTTCAAAACGGCATTTTTGTGTTTTATACGCCTCTTCAATTTGCCAACGCAGATGATAAAGGTCTGCAAAGTCTTTACGTGGATAGTGTGTATTATCCAGTAACGTTGTCATGAGCAAGTATTCCCCTTTTGTTGTTTTTACTTTTAATAAACGTACGCTAACAGCTTGTATTGATAACCCTTTCTCTTTGGCTTGAGCGATCATTTCAGCATTGGGATTGAGTGTGATTACAGCATCACGCTTTGATGATTTCTCAAAAGCAGCTGTTTGCTTATTGAAGTTACTACGAATGCGCATACAGAAGTTACGCTTAGCAATAATGTGTGCTAATACTAGCCAGAATGCTGAATAGCCACGATCATATAAAATCAAATCATTCTCTGAGGTGTGTTGCAAGTGCTCAAAGGCTAGATCACGTTCACTACTATTGTAATGTGTTATTTTGGCATCCAGAACTAAGCCTTGGTAGACATCATAAAGACAAGAACCCAGAGCCATAGGTTTACAACCAAACTGATTATCTTGTCCACCAAATTCTTCAATAATATCGGGGGTATTCGGTAAGGAATACTTACTTCCATCCACAGCAAGTACTCTAAAACCATACCATGTTTGTATTTTTGCTTCTTGATAGAAAGCCTGTATCGCTACCTGTAATAATTCTACAAATGCAGAGGCAGAAAACTTTTTACGTGCTTTAACAAAGCCACTATCAGTTGCATACTGACGAGCAACATTACCTTGTTGTTTTATTTTGAAATATTGGTTTAATTCTGTTTGAAGAGAGCGGTTAGAAAAATTGAGAATAAGTTCTATGAGGTTTGGCAGTGTAAATTTGCACTTCCGTGTGAAATCTTTGGGTGTTTTTCGATGTTTAGCTGTAAAGCTACCATTATTATAAGTGTTACTTATAGATCTATAG
>JALUZF010000287.1 GCA_027012135.1 Gammaproteobacteria bacterium | reverse complement strand
GCTCTGTTCAATATACTGGTTCAAGGTACGTGTCAGTGCGGATCTAAAACCGGCCAGATGGGTTCCACCGTCTCTTTGTGGGATATTATTGGTATAACAGAAAATATTTTCCTGGTAGGTATCATTCCATTGCAAAGCAACTTCAACTGAAATATCATCCTTAACATTTGTGAAATAAATAATATTACTGTGCAAACTGGTTTTATTTTTATTTAAATGCTCAACAAAGGCTTTAATACCACCGACATATTCAAAACGGTCACTTTTATCAACTTCTCTTTCATCTTTCAGGTTTATGCACACACCTGAATTAAGAAAGGACAGTTCACGCAACCGCTTGGCCAGAATATCATAATGATATTCTACATCACTAAAAATTTTCTTACTGGGTAAAAAATATATTTCTGTACCGGTTTGATCCGTTTCTCCGACTTCTTTTAATTCTGTAAGGGGTTCACCCATAGAATATTCCTGCTGATACTTTTTACCATTCCTGCGAATGGTGAGTCGGACAGTTTCAGATAAGGCATTAACAACCGATATACCTACACCATGTAAACCACCTGAAACTTTATATGAGTTATCATCGAATTTACCGCCGGCATGCAGTACCGTCATAATAACTTCTGCTGCTGAACGGCCTTCTTCTTCGTGCATATCAACAGGAATTCCCCGTCCATCATCCCTTACACTAACACCACCATCACTATGAATGATTACGTCTACAGAACTACAATAACCGGCCAGAGCTTCATCAATTGAATTATCAACGACTTCAAAAACCATATGATGCAATCCGGTACCATCATCCGTATCCCCGATATACATTCCAGGTCGTTTTCTTACAGCATCCAGACCTTTTAAAACTTTAATATTCGAAGAATCGTAGGTTTTCTCTTCGCTCATATATTGTATATCTCCATCTCTTTTTTCATCTGGCGTATCAATTCGTAAAATACACGCTAATAGTTAATGCTAATCTAACTATTATACTCGATTTATAGCCATTCCCTAAGGTTTCTTTTTCTGCAATTATTCAGCATGATCTTGTCTATTTTAAATATTTTAATCACAGTTTACTGACAACTTATCCACAGACTTATTATCTGTTCCACGTGGAACAAATTTCATTTTACTTATTATACTATTGTTTCACGTGGAACATACCTGAATTCTCTAGCTCACTAACAGCCTTGAACTTATTTTCGTTTGTTGTTGTTATCATTTTCTGACAATTTATATCTGTCAATATGTCGGTAAATATTTTCAAATTAGTTTCATCTAATTCACTATCTATGTCATCCAGAAGTAAAATTTTATGTTCAGGAGCTTCCTCAATATTTGATAGATATATAAATTGTGAGAGTATTAGGGAAAGAATGACTATTTTTTTCTGACCTCTGGAAAGTACATCCCTGGCCAATTGTTTTCTGTATAGAATTTTTAACTCACTTCTATGTGTTCCAAATCGGGTATTATGTGCTTTTAAATCTTCTTCAAACTTTCTTACTAAATAATCACTATAGTCAAAATCTTTTGTCCATCCACGGTAAAATTCAAGACTAATATTATTAGATAAATCATCTGAGAATCTTGAAATAATATTGCTAAATATAGGCTCAACATTTCTTATCTGATTTTTTCTATACTGGTTAAGTATGTTATTTAATTTAACTAATTGTGGATCCCAGCAGTTAATTGTATTTTTTTCATTGTCTGATACTGTCCCAGTATTAGGGTGTTTTAATGCTATCTGCCTCAATAGATTATTTCTATTACTTATTACTTTTTTATAATCACGCCAATAATTAATAAAATCTGGTTCCACGTGGAACACACCCCAGTCGATAAATTTTCTTCTTATGGAAGGCCCTGAATCCAGAAGATTGAAACTTTCAGGTGTAATGAGACCAAGAAGGACTAATTGACTGATAGTAGAAATAGAGTAAATTTTTGTAGAATTTAATTTTAAAATGGGTTGTGCAAAGTCCTTAGAACGGGATATAGCAAGCGTAAAGTCATTACCATTTAAAGCAGTGAACTTTGAAAAAACGGTGCAATCGGATGAGTTTTCATTAATAAAAGTTTTATACCTGGAACTTCTAAAAGTTCTGGATCGTAAGAGTAAATAAATGGATTCAAGTATAGTAGTTTTACCTACGCCATTTGAACCAAAAAAAATATTAAAAGAAGGGTAGAGTTGCAGATTATATTCTTGTAGATTTCTTGCGTTGTAGATACGCAACTGTTCAAGAGGCATAAAAAATTACAGCCTCATAGGCATAACTACGTATTTAGCCGTCTCATTATTTAAGCCCTGAATTAAGCAACTGCTATTGGCATCCGTTAAACTTAAACTTACCTGGTCATCATGGATAGCATTTAGGGCATCGACCAGATAATCAACATTAAAACCAATAGTAAACTCATCACCTTTATAATCAACAGGTATGTGTTCTTCTGCTTCTTCCTGTTCAGGATTATGCACGACTGCGATTAGATTATCCACGGAAAATTCCAGCCTGGCTGCTTTATATTTCTCAGTAGATAAAACTGCAATCCTGGCCAGGGACTGTTTAAACATCTGCCGATCTACAATAATATTTTTTGTGCATAGTTCAATGGCCGGGATAACTCGCTGGTAATCAGGAAACCGACCATCGATTAACTTGGTGGTGAAATCCAGTTGATCAAAACCAATATGCATATGACTGGAAGATATGGACAAACGAATTAACTGTTCAGTATCTGACAGTAATCGATTAAGTTCAGTAATAGCCTTACGGGGAATAATGAGTTGTATGGTAGTATCTTTGGGGATATTAATTAAATTTGTCAGACACTCTAAAGCACTATAAGCCAGGCGATGCCCGTCAGTTGCAACCGTTCTCAGTTCGTTGTTATAAACTTCAAATAACAGACCATTAAGATAATAACGCACATCCTGGTTGGCCATAGAAAACTGAGTTGCATCAATAAGCTGTTTTAAATCCCGTTGAGTTATGCTCATTTCGGAAGTCGAAGTCATGGAATCTAAATTTGGAAAATTTTCTGCTGCCAGGGTGGCAAGCATAAAACGGCTTTTTTTAGCTTTTAAAACCAGTTTATTTTCTTTTAATTCAAAATTTAAACCGATACCGCTGTCCAGGTTCTTACAGATATCAAATAATTTTTTTGCCGGTACGGTAAAATCCAGGGCAACCGATTTATCCTCAATAGGAAAAAATGTACTTATTTCAACTTCCAGATCGGTACCTGTAATTCTGAATGTACCATCATTGATATTAACCAGAATATTAGATAATATCGGCATAGTCTGACGTTTTTCTACAACTCCGATAACCGATTGTATGGCCGGCAGTAAGTTATCAATTGCAATTGAAAAATTCATTCTGGTTTCCCTGAAACAAACACTATTTATTAATTACATTATGAAGTCAGCTGTCTGTGTAAATTAGTATAATCTTCTTCTACAATAACTTCTTCACTTCTTAATTCTTCTATTTTTCTACAGGCATACAATACCGTTGTATGATCACGTCCACCAAAAGCATCACCAATTTCTGGCAGACTATGACTGGTTAAACTTTTGGCCAGTGCCATGGCAATTTGCCTGGGTCTGGCCACGGAACGAGTACGACGTTTAGAGTGTAAATCAGCTACTCTTATTTTATAGTATTCAGCCACGGTTTTCTGTATATTTTCTATAGAAACCTGCTTATCCTGTAAAGTAATTAAATCATGCAGGGCTAACTTGGCAAACTCAACACTAATTTTCTGACCCTGAAAACGAGCTGTGGCAATAACCCTTCTTAATGCACCTTCAAGTTCTCGAATATTAGAACGGATACGCTGGGCAATAAAAAAGGCAACATCCTGGGGCAAATCAATTCCTGCCTGAGAGGCTTTCGATATAAGAATAGCTACCCGGGTTTCAGTATCAGGCAGGTCGATGGCAACCGTAAGCCCCCAACCAAAACGTGACTTAAGCCTGTCTTCAAGACCCGACACTTCTTTTGGGAAAGTATCACAGGTCATAATGATTTGTTTCTGACCTTCTAATAAAGCATTAAAAGTATGGAAGAACTCTTCCTGGGTTCTTTCCTTACCGGCAAAAAACTGAATATCATCAATCAGTAAAACATCAACTGAACGATAAAAGTTTTTAAACTGATCAATGGTTTTGTTCTGCAGAGCAGTGATCATTTCCTGTACAAAACGTTCAGAGTGGAGATAAATCACCTTGGAAGAAGGATTCTCGGCCATAATAATATTGCCAAGGGCGTGGATAAGATGGGTTTTGCCCAGACCCACACCGCCATAAATTAGAAAAGGGTTGTAGTTGTTATTACTGCCACCTTCATTAATGGTCTCCACAATCTGCAAAGCGGCTGCCCGGGCCAGCATATTACATTTACCTTCAACAAAGGTATCAAAAGACATTTCCTTATTCAGAGCAGACTGGTATTTTTTAATATTGGCCTGGGTCGCAGAGGATTCTCCACTGACTTTCGATGCATGATTTATAACGCTGGTAAAAGAACCATCAGGCTGGTTGTGTTCAGTTCGGGCAGCAGAAGATGTTTTTTTTGCCTGAACAGTTTCAGTTGCACTAGAATCAGACTTTTTATTAGTCCCCATCTGAAGTTCAACAGTGATTAAATTATCAGATAATTTAGAAATTATTTTAGAAATAGTAACAAGAAATTTTCTTTTTACAAAATCGATGACGAATTTATTTGGCGCAAAAAGAACCAATCTGGTTTCAGAAACCAGTTTGGCCTGCAGAGGCAATACCCAGATTTTATACTCCTGGGCAGGAATTTCCTTTTCTAAAGTCTGCAGACATTTGTCCCAAATATCAAAGTTCATAAATTGACCAGTTTAAGAAAAAAATAAAAAATTCCATGGATTTTTTACAATTATAAAGCAAAAAAACACACAAAAATACAAAAATAATTGAGAATTATCCTGTGGATAAGTCGGTGAGTAAACTATCTAAAACCTGGATATAAAATGTTTATAAGTCATCACATTATATAACTCTCAAAAATATCCACAATTTACCCACAGGCATAACACAGTTTGTCTGTGTAGTTTAAAAGTAATTAACCTGCTGTTTCAGAAAGAGTTTAAATGCTTGTTAACAGAAAATAGCATGCCTAATAATAAAAATAAGTAAATATATATAATCTATATTATTAAAAC
>JALUZF010000286.1 GCA_027012135.1 Gammaproteobacteria bacterium | reverse complement strand
ATCCATGCGACCAATGGTGGAAATCACGCGCTGCCTGACTTTTCCTTTGATTTTGCGGTTTTCAACGATCTGCAGGTACTGATATTTGCCGGATTTTTTAACTCGTGCGAACATGATGGGGCCTCCATTAATCAAGGACACCCCTAAATATGCACCTATCTCGTGAATTGTCAATCATTAATTGCTAGTCTGTTGGCACTACCATTTGACAATCAGAGAATGTTGCCGCCAAGAATTACAAACACTTACGAAAATTCATCATGATTAACTGTCAAAGTTCAGCTTGGCGGTTTTCATGAACTCGTTAATCTCCCGGGGTGTATAGTAGCGGAATCGTATCCGCTTGCTCAGTTTGGCCGTATAGTCGGAAAAGGCAATAATAATCTCCCGTCCCTCGGCCATAAGCTCTTCGCCTTCCTCGTGTGAAATCCCGTCCATTTCACCGAGCCTTGCCTTGAAATTGGCATAGGCCATATCAAACTGGCGGAGAATATTGAACATGGTTGAGCCCAGGGGCGAATTGACTTTCAGCACTCTGGCCCCCCGTTCCTTGGCCATGCTGATCTTTTTTTCCTGAATCTCCTGCCATGAAGGTTTCTTTTTCTCCTGCTTTTTTTCGATTGCGTCCGTCATTTTTTCTCCCGTGTTTTTTTAAGCGGAAATTATTTTTGCATTCCTCTTGATCCGATACCTGCGCCACAGGTCCAGCAGATAAACCGAACCGTATGGAAAAATGGCAGCCGCCACCATAAGAATGGAGCTTTCCGTGGCCACCGGCATCAAGTGCGGTTTAATTTCAAAGAACCCACTATATATTTCCTCTGCCCTTGACCCAAATTGCAGGGCAAGCTTCCAGATATTTTCCGGGGTACTGAGCCGGTAGAGCACGAGATACAGCACATAAAGAAGAAAAGCCTTGAGCAGAAGCGACATAGCCCGGCCCATGAGCAGGGAGTTAATTGCCTTCCTGGTGATATTACCGACATAGTAGCGGCTGATATAGCAACACATGCCGGTATTGACGATCAGGACAAGGTAGGGAATAGAGCCAAACAGAAGGTGCCCCATGAAGTCCAGCTTATGAAAGACGAAGGGGAAAAGATAAAAATGAAAGACCGGAAACAGGATGATCAAGGCAAATCCCTCATGGAATCCGCTCTTTATCCCGATCTTGAAAAAATCCAGAGTATGCTCCAGGGTGAGAAATTCACCGGGAATATCCTGCCCCTTGGACTCAATCACATAAAACTGCTGCACCTCTGAAATGGCATTGAGCAGATTTCTCGGCCTGTAGATCCTGCCGGAATCCGTGGTGATGATCTGGGCATTGGTGTCGCTCTGCCC
>JALUZF010000285.1 GCA_027012135.1 Gammaproteobacteria bacterium | reverse complement strand
ATCCCTCCGGAATCGCAGAGCCCAGTCAGGCGGATGAAAGTATTACCCGCCGTTTAAAGGATGCTCTGGCTCTGATGGATATCCGGCTGCTGGATCACCTGGTAATTGGTGATGATGAAATTATTTCTCTGGCAGAACGCGGTATTATTTGACAGTATTTCATATCTGGCAAATACTATAATTAATACGACTATTTTATTATTCACTCACTATTGGAGATAAACTTATGAACTCTCTTAAATGGGTAAAATATTTCAGCATTGCTATTATTTTATCTTTAAGCGCCTGCAGTGATAAGCCTGAATGGGTCAGTATTTATAATGAATGTAAAGATCAGGTTCAGGCCAGTATTGATGAAATAAAACAGTCACCTGATACCCCACAGGCCATGGGTAACATGATGCAGAGCTTTGGCATGAGTGCCTGTGAAATGATAAAAAGCACCTGTGAACAGGATCCGAAAGGGGCAGCCTGTCAGTCTATTGTTAATAGTCACAAAGAACAAAAATAAGTCTATATAGTATCTGAAGCCTGGTTCAGACTAAAGTTATAATGGTCATTATCCAGAATAACAGTCAGCAGAGTGGGGATGGCTATTCGTCCTGGTAGTAATAATCGTATTTATCCAGTACCGAACTCATAAAAGTCCAGGCTTCGTTATAAGACAAGCCACTATCATCGGGAATAATAATTTTGACATACAGTTTGTCTTTATAGCGGTCTTTTAAAGCACTGAGCTTTTTATGCATGACGGCCTCAGAAATCGTCTGATAAGGATCATGATCCGATTCCCGGAACTGGATATGAGGTTTACCGGCCTGCTTTTCATAACGCACTTCCACCACGTACTTGCCTATTGCTGAACGGGACGGTTTGATAAGCCTGTTATACCTGTCTTCCAGCTCTTTATAATCACCCTCCAGTAGCGATTGCTGCTGCTGAATCTCGGCAATCCGGCGTTCATAACGGCTGATGCTGTCCTGGTATTGCTGATTCTGCTGATTCAGTTTCAGCAATTCCTGTTCACGGTTCTGCAGTTGTGCCATCTGTACCTGTAATTCCTTATCGCGCCGGGACAGGGCAACAGCTTTAACTTCCAGTTTGGTCTTAAGAGAATCCATGGTGCTTTCAAGTTGCGCCAGGCGTTGCTGAACCTGTTGTAACTCAGTATCTTTTGCTGCAATAGTGCGCTCCAGCTTGCGTTTTTGATCTTTTAAACGGTTTAAATTCTGATCCTGTTCCAGAATTAGCTTATCACGCTCTGAAGCACTTTCCCTGGCCTGCATTAATTGCAGACGCAGCATGGACAGTTCACTCTGGGTCTGGGTCAGGCGTTCTTCCAGGG
>JALUZF010000284.1 GCA_027012135.1 Gammaproteobacteria bacterium | reverse complement strand
CAACTTCCTGGGCACATTGGGCACGCTGATTGAGTAACTTCTGGATCTGTTTATCCAGAAAGTCTATTTCATTACGTAATTGTTTGAGATCCTTACTCAAGATATATCCTGCTCTATTTTATACTGCGCTTTTTTTACGAACCTGTTTTATATTGACTTATAAAACTCTAACAGCCAGTACACCATCTATGGAACGCAGTTTATCCACCACTTCGTCCGTCACCTCATTGTTCACATCAACAATGGTATAGGCCAGATCACCTTTGGATTTATTAACCATATCGGCAATATTCAAACCGGCATCGGCCAGGGTTGAAGATATCTGCCCCAGCATATTGGGCTGGTTGGAATTAGCAATAGTGATCCGGTAACAGCCCTGGGAACGGGGCATATTAACTTCCGGGAAGTTTACGGACAGCCTGATATTACCGTTTTCCAGGTAATCCTTGACATTTTGTGAAACAATAATGGCACAATTATCTTCCGCATCCTGAGTCGAAGCCCCCAGATGCGGCAGACAGACAACATTGGGCACATCCCTGAGTGCATTATTGGCAAAGTCATTAACATAGCCGTATAAGTGTCCGGATTTTAAGGCTTCAGCCATGGCGTTATCATCTATTATACCGTCACGGGCAAAATTAAGTACCGTCGCACCCGCTTTTAACTGTTTTATGCGCTCAGCATTAAGCATATTGCGGGTAGCATCAACCAGGGGCACATGAAAGGTCAGAAAATCGATTTCCGGCAGCATGGCATCAAAACTGCTGGCCTGCTGAACACTGGATGACAGCATCCAGGCACCTTCAACCGTTAAACCAGGGTCAAAACCAATAACCTTCATACCCAGATCTTCAGCCACTTTGGCTACAGCACGGCCAATAGCGCCCAGACCTACGACACCCAGAGTTTTACCCGGTAATTCAAAACCGGCAAATTTCTTTTTACCCGCTTCGGCCTGTTTGGCAATTTCTTCATCCGTACCTTCCAGATTTTTAGCAAATTCCCAGGCAGGCCCAATATGGCGGGCAGACATTAACATACCGGCGACAATCAGCTCTTTTACGGCATTGGCATTGGCGCCCGGGGCATTAAAAACCGGGATACCTTTTGCACTCATTTTGTCAACGGGAATATTATTAACCCCGGTACCGGCACGACCGACTGCCTTAAGGCTGTCAGGTATTTCCATATCATGCATCTTGTAGGAACGCAGTAAAATAGCATCCGGGTTCTGAATTTCAGAAGCAATTTCGTAGTTATCCCTGGGGAATTTTTCAAGACCTGCCACAGAGATATTATTCAGTGTTAAAATTTTATTCATTTATACCGCCCCTTATTAACCGTTAGCC
>JALUZF010000283.1 GCA_027012135.1 Gammaproteobacteria bacterium | reverse complement strand
GCATACTCTGGGCTCGTCTGTCCGATGCCGATTCCAGCAGGTGCAGCAGCAGTAATACGGGAATAGCCACCGCCAGGCCGACCCCGGTAGTAAGCATGGCTTCCCAGATGCCCCCGGCCAGCGCCTGGGCATCCACCTGGCCGCCGGCCTGTTCAATAACCATAAAGGCTTTAATCATACCGATAATGGTACCCAGCAGCCCCAGCAGTGGAGCGGTATTACCCAGAAAACCCAGAGTACGGAAGCCTTTTTCCATCTTGTTGAGTTCGATACTGCCAATGCGTACCGCAACCCGGTTCAGATCAGACACCCCTTCCTGCCAGGCCTGATAAATACCCTGCAGCAGACGCCCTTCCGGCCCGCGAATGGTTTGAATAACGGCCCCGGCCTTACCTTCTCTAAGCGCTGTCTGTAACTCCTGTTCGGCCTTACGGCCGGGGCGGCCCATTAAGCTGTAACGCAGCAGGCGTTCAAATAAAATGGTCAGAGCCAGTAGAGAGTAGCCGGCAAGGATCCAGACGATAATACCGCCTTTGTCAAAAATATCTGCAACAATCATATAATCAGGTTTCAGGTTATGGGTTTTAGGTAACTGGGCAGTTTAGGTTAGTTTGTTTATGGTTTCCTTGATTTAGGACATAGGCTTAAGTTGCTGCTCAAGTTTTTTCAGGTCATCCGGGGTGTTGACATTAATAAAGGCCTCTTTTTGATCTGAAAAATCCACTTTAACTGCGCCGTTATCCATTAGCCACTTGCCCAGTTTATGTTCATTGTGCTGCAGGGAAAGGTTGATTTTATCCAGCAGACTGTGGTGCAGCAGGTTATAGGTGGGCTGTTTGTAGCGGCCGTCAAATACCAGGGCTGCCTGGACTTTGTGTGTCTGCAGGCTGTCTAACATTCTTTGAGCCAGATCCGTCGGCAGCAGGGGGCCGTCACATGGAACAGTAAGTAAGTATTCACTCTCACAGTGTTCCAGGCCACGGGAGATACCGGCCAGCGGGCCGCGAAAATCATCGTACTGATCGATCAGCACCTTATAGCCGTATCGTTGATATTGTTCTATATGCCGGTTGGCACTGATTAAAATAGTACTGACCTGGGGTTTCAGGCGCTCAATAATATGCTCAATCATGGGGCGGCCAAGCAGCTTAAGTAAGCCCTTGTCATTACCTTCCATACGACTGGAGCGACCGCCTGCTAGAATAAGCCCTGTTACTTGCATAAAATAAATAATAGCCTGATAGAATAGATACAAAAATAATGGGTGATTATAACAGAAAATAAAAATCACTCTCTAAGGAACCGGCTTTATGTTTGAAAATGGGTTTGAAAATACTTTACTGGAGCATCAGCTTTACTGGCTGGCTGCAGTGTATTTTATTGTTGAAGCAGCAGCTATATATTATGCCTTTCATGCTATTTTAAATTCCCGAACCTCACAGGCTGGAATTGCCTGGGCAATTACTCTGGTGACGCTGCCGGTGTTTATTCTGCCACTGTACTGGATTTTTGGCGGCAGCCGGTTTTATGCTTATCTGGAAAAGTTTCGTGAAGCTACCCTGGAACATATTGATACCGCCACAGATGCCCTGCAGCAGATTGCCGGGTATTATGTTAAAGATATGCAGGCGCTGGAGGATATCAATAATACCATTAGGCACCTCGATATTATTCCCTTTACCAGCCACAATAGTGCACAGCTGTTAATTAACGGCCAGAAAACCTACCAGGCCATGCTGCAGGCTATTGAAGAAGCACAGGACTATGTCCTGCTGCAGTTTTATATTATCCATAATGATCATGTGGGTGAAACCTTCAGGAAATTATTAACCCGCAAAATGCAGCAGGGTGTACGGGTGTATTTTTTATACGATGAAATCGGCTCACACCGACTTTCCTATAGCTATATCAGGGAGTTAAGACGTGCCGGGGCCCAGGTCAGCAGTTTTAACGGTCATAAGGGGCTGAGAAAATACCTGCATATTAACTTTCGTAACCACCGCAAAATCCTGGTGGTGGATGGCCTGAAAGCCTTTGTGGGCGGCCTGAACCTGGGCCGGGAATACCTGGGCGAAGATGAAAATCTGGGGTTCTGGCGTGATACCCATATTATGCTGGAAGGCCCGTCTGTGCAGACCACACAGGCCGCTTTTGTTAAAGACTGGTTCTGGAGTGTCGGTGAAGTTCCCCGGTTAAACTGGTCAGTGCGGGAAGCCGAACATAAAGTCAGTCAGAATATTATGGTGCTGCATACGGGGCCGGCCGATGAAAAGCCGGTCTGTTCCCTGTTTTACTGTGCCCAGATCAATCATGCCCGTAAACGCCTGTGGATTGCCACCCCCTATTTTGTACCGGATATGGAAATTATTCAGGCCTTAAAAAATGCCGCCCTAAGAGGTGTGGATGTGCGCCTGATCCTGCCGGAAAAATACGATCATTATTATGTGTATCTGGCTTCTTACGCCTATTATAAAGAGCTGCAGGGCTATAATATTAAAATATACCGTTACACCAGAGGCTTCTGTCACCAGAAAGTGATTCTGGTGGATGATGTCCTGGCTGGTGTCGGTACAGTTAATCTGGATAACCGTTCAATCTATCTTAATTTTGAAGTCTCGGCTTATGTAGCCAATAAAGGTTTTGCCGCCGAAGTGGAAAACATGCTCAGGGAAGATATGCATAACAGCTACCTGGAAGAACTGGATATCATTGATACCAAACCATTCTGGTTTCGTGCTGCCAGCCGCCTGTTTTATCTGTTTTCGCCGGTACTGTAAAAAGCCTACAAAATCATCGTAAAGGAGCGAAATAAATGAGTAACTTACAAAGTTTTGATAACGTCTGGGATGCCCTGGAAGATGATCCTGTTATGGCTGAAAATATGAAGCTCCGTTCTACCCTATTAATGGCAATTACCAGAAATATTAAAAGCAGGAATATCAATCAAACAGAAGCAGCCAGACTATTGGAGATTACCCAGCCTCGTGTTAGTGCTCTTTTAAAAGGCAAAATTGAAGATTTTCGTCTGGATACACTGGTTAACTTTGCCCATAGACTGGGCTTGCATATTGATTTGAAAATTGCGGCCTGATGCTGATGAAAATGCGATCATTTGTTCCGCCTCACACAGGAGCATTTATTAAAGAAGTCTATTTAATGCCCTTTAATATAAGTGCCCGTACAGTTGCAGAAAAACTAAAAGTCTCTCCTTCCACGTTTAATCGTCTGGTAAATAAGGAAAGTAATATTTCCCCTGAAATGGCATTACGTTTATCAAAAACACTGGGGCGCACACCAGAGAGCTGGCTTGCAATGCAGGATTTATATAATTTGTGGTATGCAAAAAATAAGGCCCAAAAAAGGTTGATTTAAAACAGGTTGAAAAGTTAAATATTGATGCAGTATAGAGCTGATACATATGAGCCTTAACCAGGTGTACTGGATACTAATGGAAAAGATTTCGCTCGTTTCATCAAAGAATCTTGTGAATTGAAATAGAGAGGGTAGTAATGAATATAAACAGTGTTTCAGCCGCTTTTACAACAGATAAAGTTAAGGAAAGTCGTGATTTTTATGTCAGGTATTTCGGGGCAAAGGTAACTTTTGATTGTGTCTGGTATGTGAATCTTCAGTTTGGAAATGAGTCATCAACTCTTCAATTCATGTCACCTCAACAGCCGGAGCAGCATCTCAGTAATAGTACGGGTCTAATGTACAACTTTTCGGTGAATGATGTAGATGCAGAACATAAAAGGTTAAGTGATGCAGGTCTGGAAATTATAGTCCCACTTGAAGATCATCCATGGGGAGACAGAGGCTTTGCAACTCAGGACCCAAATGGCATTTCATTGTATGTATATGAAGACCGCGAACCGAGTGAAGAATTCAAGCAATATTATAAATAAACCCAACAAGGCAAATACAATCGGTTGCCAACCGCCAAAAAGCGCCTCAATAATATGTTACGTGACAACCCCTAAATAATATGGCTATCACGTAATGCGTTCCTTGTCTAAAAAGTGGACATCCATTCCTTGAAGATATATGGTTATAAAATAATAGACCGAGCGGGCCAATAATGTAATTGGCTGCGACAGTGGTATTGGTAATAATGTGAAAGCGGTTGAATATACTGTTAGCTCAATAAGGAAAGAGGATGTATGTCAGAAAAAGAATACGCCAAAGAACCATAGAGCCAGACAACTCGGTTCGAGTTGGTAGCGTGAGAACATTCATGGAGGCACTTGAGAATATTGAGTTAACTGATGATTACGCGCTGTATTTTCGTGGGCATTCGAATTTTAGCTATGAATTAAAACCATACATCTACAGGGATCTGAATTGGTTAAAGAATGAGGATGTATTATTTAAAGAAATTGTACTAAAATGCCCCAATGATTTTCGTGAGCAAGAAAATACATTTCAAATGCTCGTTAAGATGCAGCACTATTCCTTGCCTACAAGGCTTCTTGATCTTACAGCTAATCCGCTAATTGCTCTGTATTTCGCATGCTCAGAAGGTAAGTCGAGAATTGAGGGGGGAGAAGTTGTCGTTTTAAAAATACCAAAACGTGAAATACGTTACCATGACAGTGATACTGTAAGTGTTATTTCCAACATAAGTCGCCGCCCAAGTTCATTTAAAATTCCTCGAATAAGAGATGAATATAAGTTTAACGAATCAACGGAAATGAAGTACCTTCTTCATGAAATTAAAAAAGAAAAACCATATTTCGAATCAAAAATAAAGCGAGAGCACCTTGGGTCTGTCGTGTGCGTCAAACCAAAGTTAGATAACCCAAGGATAATTAAGCAGGACGGTGCATTTTTGCTGTTCGGTGTAAAAACAGACAAGAATACACCAGCAGATATTGACCCTGAATACCTATATCAGGAGCAACGAATAATTGTAAAGCACTTGGATAAAAGAAAAATTTTGGAGCAATTAAGAACGCTGGGGATTACAAAGGGTTCTATATTTCCAGAGATAGATCGTGTAGCCGAGCACTTAAGAGATATTTATGCTACAGCTGATAAAGAAGAGTTAACAAGTAAATCCAGCGGACGCAAAAAGACGCGCCGCTGATTTAATCGTTAGGTGAATATAAACGTTAAATACATACCAATATTTCTAATTCGGTTATACCAGAATAATGCGCCTCGTGATCTTCGGAATTGTAGGTGAATTTGAGACAGCCACAATTATCCCACTTATACCCACCTGGATTTCCAGCATCTGGCGGAAGTGTATGACA
>JALUZF010000282.1 GCA_027012135.1 Gammaproteobacteria bacterium | reverse complement strand
TTAGCTCGTAGTAGATATTTTCTATTTAAGTCACAAGAGAAATGGAGTGATAGTCAAAAACAAAGAGCAAAGATATTGTTTAGAGAATACCCAATTATTGCTAAGGCTTACAAGTACTATATTTACTTTAGAAACTGCTATGAACTTAACAATAAAAACTCAAACTTCTCTATGTGGATTAAAGAAGCTTATAACTCCGGTATTAAAGAAATTATTAGTGCTGCAAGTACTATTGAAAGACATTTGCATGGTATAAGTAACTATTTTGAAAATAAAGCAACAAATGCAGCTATTGAAGGTTTTCACGCTAAACTTAAACTCTTTAGACAAAGAACCAGAGGTATTGTTGATAAAGATTTTTTCTTTTATAGAATTATTAACTATTTCGCTTAAGTTCTGTAGTCCACCAAAAAAGCGTCTGAACCTAATTTTCAGCAATACCAGTGGAATAATTTTCATATAATCAATTGCTAACTATTTTATAAGAAAAAGTTGTTATATTTGAAAAACATTTTTTTTAATATTTTATGAACTTTATTCTAGTTACAATTGGTGCAGGCATTGGAGGTGGATTCAGATATCTGGTTTCAACATTAGCCGTAAAATATTTGCCTATTTATTTTCCATTCGGGACTTTAATTGTAAACGTTTTGGGAAGTTTTATCTTAGGGCTTTTAATATTTGGTCTTGATGATAAAGAACTACTTTCAACAAATTTAAAACTACTAGCTGCTGTTGGTTTTTGCGGAGGTTTTACTACTTTTTCCACCTTCTCTTTAGAAACTATTAACTTACTAAGAGATTCACAATTTCTTTTTGCCGGTTTAAATATCACACTTAACATTTTGTTTACTTTACTTGGTGTTTACTTAGCATATTTGGTAACAAAATAAGGAGAACAATTATGTTCAAAACTAATAAGGCGCAATTACTTAGAATTTTTCTTGGTGAAAATGATAAAATAGGGCCAATTACTGTTTATGAAAAAATTGTAGTATCCGCACGCGAAAATAAATTAGCGGGAGCAACTGTTTACAGAGGAATAATGGGCTTTGGAGGAAATAGTTTAATTCACACTTCAAAAATTTTAAGATTATCCGAAGATTTACCGCTGGTAATTGAAATAGTTGATACAGAAGATAAAATTCAGAATTTTCTTCCTGTGCTTGATGATATACTTGATAAAGCTAATTGCGGCGGATTGGTTACTCTGGAACAAGCAACAATTATTAAACACTTTACTACCAAATAATTTTAAGGATAACGTGAAAACATTCTCACATAAATCTTCCGGCTATATTTTATTATTTTCAATTATATATTTCTCAATTCTTTCAAGTTTAATTGCACAAAATAAA
>JALUZF010000281.1 GCA_027012135.1 Gammaproteobacteria bacterium | reverse complement strand
ACAGGACAAGGCGAAGGGCTGAACATTAACCAATAAGGAGGAGACCTAATGAATTTGAGACAGCCACAATTGCCGTCCGGCAATGGATGCGCTCAGCATTCTATTTCGAAACCAGCCTTAAGTGACAGCTTATTTGAGCAAATGCTCACATCATCAAACCTCAGAACGGCCTGGAAGCGTGTAAAAGCAAATAAAGGCAAACCGGGAGTTGATGGTGTCAGCATTGAAGACTTTCCAGAGTATTTAAAAATACATTGGGAACGTATTCAACAACAATTGCGTGAAGGCATGTACCAACCCGCTCCGGTTCGACGAATTCGCATTCCAAAACCGGATGGTGGTGAACGATTGTTGGGGATCCCCACCGTAATGGACAGGGTTATTCAACAATCAATATTACAGGTGCTCACGCCCATATTTGACCCTGATTTTTCAGAATACAGCTATGGATTCAGGCCCCAACGAAGTGCTGGACAGGCAGTAAAACGTCTTCACTCCAGCATTAAGGCCGAGCGTAAAATTGCTGTTGATGTTGATTTATCCAAGTTCTTTGACCGAGTGAACCATGACCTCTTAATGAACCGTCTGGGGCGCAAGGTACAAGACAAGGCAATAAAGAGACTGATTGGAAAATACCTTAGAGCCGGAATAAGTGAAAATGGATGGTGTACCAGAACAACGGAAGGGGTTCCGCAAGGCGGCCCTCTTTCACCCTTGTTGTCAAATATCTTGCTCGACGAACTCGATAAGACATTGGAAATCAGGGGGCATCATTTCGCCCGCTACGCAGACGACTTTACCATATTGGTGAAGAGCCGTCGAGCGGGAGAACGAGTTCTTGGAAGCATTCCCCGATTTGTTCAGAGGAAATTAAAGCTCAAAGTTAACGAGAAGAAAAGCCGTGTCGGTCCTGTCTCAGAAACTAAGTTTCTGGGATTCGGGTTTAAATACGGTTACATCCGTATTCACGAACGTTCATTGGAGAGATTCAAGCAGGAAGTTCGGCGGTTAACTAATCGTAACTGGGGGATTTCGATGATAAAACAAATTCAGATCTTAAACCGTTATCTCAGAGGATGGGGAAACTATTTTCTTATTGCTAATGCGTACCAACTCAGTGTGGATTTGGATCATTGGATCAGACGTCGTATTCGTATGTGTTATTGGCGACAATGGCGTAAGCCTCGAACCAAAGTCCGGAGTTTGATTAAACTGGGTGTGCCAGTAAAAAATGGCAATAGATTGTGGTATTACTAGTAAAGGCCCGTGGCGTAGCTCCAGGACCTACGGGATTAATATGGGACTCAACGATAAGTATCTCAGAGCACAAGGACTGCTCTGTTTACGGGATATATGGATT
>JALUZF010000280.1 GCA_027012135.1 Gammaproteobacteria bacterium | reverse complement strand
ATGCCAAATTATACAGGAAAGCCTCTAAAAAACTGAAAACCAATATCCTCAACGAACTCTCCATGCTCACTGGCCTCTCCAGAAAATACATAAGCTACCTCCTAAGAAAACACGGTAAAAGGATCAGATTGAGAAAAGGCGTTGTTCTTAAAGGAGATATAACGAAATTAAGGGTTCACAAGCGAGGAAGGAAAAAGAAGTACGGAGAAAAGGTGGCTCAGGTGATAGTGTATCTCTGGAGGCTCACGGATCACATATCATCGAAGCATTTGAAGGCATTTATAGAGGAGAATATGGACGAGATAGAAAGGATGCCTTTCATGGAGGGCATGGACGAAGAGACAATGGAACAATTATCAGAGATAAGTGCTTCTACAATAGAAAGGATATTAAGGCCAGTAAGGGATAAGGAAAGGTTAAGGAATAGATATCGCAGTAATCCATATGGTTCGCATCTAAAGAAGGAGATAGAGGTGGAGAGTTATTTTAAGAAGGACCGGAAGGAGACAGGGCACCTGGAGGTGGACCTTGTGCATCACAGTGGGGAAAGCGGCAGAGGAGAATTTTTGTACACACTCACGGTGACGGACATAAAAACAGGGTGGACAGAGTTAAGGGTGTTGAAGAACAAGGCGATGGTATGGACGGAGAAGGCGATGAGGGGAATATTGAAGGAATTACCTTTCAGGGTGAAGCAGATACATACGGACAATGGATCAGAGTTTATAAATGCGCATTTAAAGAGGCTATGTGATGAGGAGGGTATAAGATTTACGAGGTCGAGGCCATACAGGAAGAATGATGCGGCGTATGTGGAGTCGAGGAATTATTCGATTGTGAGGAGGCATGTGGGGTGGAGGAGGTACGAGACGGAGGAGGAGCTGAAGGTAATGGATGAATTAATGAGGGCGATATCAATGAGGTTCAACTATTTTATACCGACGATGAAGCTTGTGGATTATGAGAGGGTGGGAAAGAGGAAGAAGTGCAAGAAATATGAGATAAAGACGCCGTATCGGAGGTTGGTGGAGAGTGGGGAATTGGGTGAAGAAGGGGAGTCGAGATTAAGGAAGAGAAAAGAGAGCACAAGATTTTACGAATTAACGATGAAGATAATAAGGCTTAAAAACGAGTTAGAGAGGGTATACAATAGGAAAAGGAGGGATGCGGGTGATGGGTCAAATAAAAAAGGAGGTATAAGTAATGATTAGAAAAGGACTTAGCTATGCTTCAGGAAGATTTAATTTTGACGAAAGACGCACCCAGGGGGCGGTAGCGAGGAAATTAGCGGAGATAGTGTATGCGATAGCGGTGAGCGGGGAGGAGTGGAGTTTGGAGAAAGCGATGGAGGGAATAAGGAGGGGT
>JALUZF010000279.1 GCA_027012135.1 Gammaproteobacteria bacterium | reverse complement strand
CGGAAAAAATCGGCGCCATTGTGACGGAACGGCTGTGTGAAAGTTTTAATCACTTAATGAGTTATAACTTTACCTCTGAAATGGAGGAAAAGCTGGATCAGATCGCCCTGGGTGACAAGTACTGGCAGGATGTGCTGGATGCCTTTTATCAGGACTTTAAAGCTCAGGTTGAACAGGCGGACAGTGAAGAAGGCGGTATGCGGGCCAATGATCCCACCCCGACCGATATCCCCTGCCCTAAGTGCGGCCGCCCCATGATGATCCGTACCGGTTCTACCGGAGTGTTTTTAGGCTGTTCAGGCTACAGTCTGCCGCCTAAAGAGCGCTGCAAGGGCACCTTAAATCTGACGCCCGGTGATGAAGCCGTGGATGTGGATCAGGATGAGGAAGGTGAAGCCAAGGCGCTGATTGAACGTAAGCGCTGTCCAAAATGCGGCACGGCTATGGACAGTTATCTGATTGATGAGCAGCGTAAACTGCATATCTGCGGTGATAATCCGGATTGTGATGGGTTTATTGTTGAGCAGGGTCAGTATCGTATCAAGGGTTATGACGGCCCGGTCATTGAATGTGACAAGTGCGGCAGTGATATGCAGCTTAAGTCAGGCCGTTTCGGTAAGTATTTCGGCTGTACTAATGAAGAATGCAAGAACACCCGTAAGCTGTTAAGAAGCGGCGAGCCTGCGCCGCCAAAAGCGGATCCGGTGCATATGCCGGAAATTCCCTGTGAAAAATCCGAGGGTTATTTTGTACTGCGTGACGGGGCTGCCGGTATTTTTATGGCTTCTTCGGCTTTCCCCCGTTCCAGGGAAACCCGTGCGCCGTTTATTCATGAGTTACTGGCACATAAGGATGAGCTGGATCCCAAGTTTAAATACCTGTGTGAAGCCCCCACGGAGGATAATAAGGGTAACCCGGTGATGGTTCGCTTCAGCCGTAAGAACAAGGAACAGTATATTATGTCCGAGGACAAAAACGGCAAGGCGACGGGCTGGACAGGGCATTATCGGGATGGCAAATGGGAAATTGAACTACCTAAGCCTAAAAAGAAGGCGGCCAAAAAGAAAACGGTAAAGAAAAAGGCAACTAAGAAAAAAACTGTTAAGAAAAAATCTACGGTTAAAAAGTCTTAAAAGGCTATATGAACAAAGTCCGTGCCGGAGGCTGAACCTCTTTTATGAAGACGCCGTGAATCCATCCGTGGAGGCTTTTCAGAAACATCCCTGTTTCTGAAACTTCATAAAAGAGGTTCAGCCTCCAGCACTCCTTATGTAATTTTAAGCTGTAACTACTTAGTATAAATTAAAGCAACGTAGAGTGAATGGCTGCAGGTACTGGATTTACAGGGTTTTGAAAACATGGATGTTTTCACAA
>JALUZF010000278.1 GCA_027012135.1 Gammaproteobacteria bacterium | reverse complement strand
CCATACACTTTCTCGACAGGAAACGGATTGCCTTGTTTGTCTTTTTCACAAAACTTCAACTCACCCTCCATCGGCATCAGATAGAGGTTGATTTGCTCATCACCTTTGCTGAGCCTAAAACGTACCCGTTTTTGCGGCATTCCTGTCATCCACCAGTTGCCACTTAGCCAGTCTTGCATACTGCCAGCGTCCTGTTGCTGATAATTGGTCAATAAACGGTGTATTGCTTCGTGCTCCAGGTCAGCCAGCCTCAATGTGGGTTGCAGTTGTACAGGCCGGGCAATCCGCGGACAGGCATCCAGACGTCTGGCAATTGCCCTGGCATCAATAATTTCCGGCAGAGCTTTACTCTCCAACTTTAATTCACTGGTCTCATAACCTGGCCTGGTAAAAGCGATGCTTTCCCCTTTCAGACCACGTAGATTGGTTTGTAGTAAGGCAATATTTGGCTCACCTATGTCTTTGCTTAATGTTTGATGGCGAAGCACTCTGCCTGCCAACTGAATAATGGATCGAAACGAAGAAGGCTCAACAACGGCCCAGTCAAAGTCATGATCGCGTCCAACTTCTTCAACAGGGGTCGCCACCAGTATGAAGATCAGATTTTCTGCATTGCTCTGTTCGATATGCTGACGAATAACAGGATGTTCCAATGAAGCCTGCTTGCCTTTTTTTCTTTTTAACACTTGATCCAGATGCTTTTCCTGCTCACTGCGCATAATCAAAACCTGCTGGCTGTGATAGGCCATAGCCCTGATGTCGATATCATCAGGCCAATCTGCGGCCAGCAAATACCGGGTCAACTCAATACAAGGACTGATATTGGCTAGCCTTACAACGCCAAAACTGATCTTCTTGCCGGCTTTTTCGTCCTGACAGGCATGTTTTTTGTGTTGCTGAACAATAGCTTGTTGGCTGGTCTGGTAGAAAAATTGATCCAGAGTATCATCGCTTGCCTCTGCTTGTAACGGAACAATAACAGCTTTACGTTTAATAGTTTCTGATTTAAGTTTGGCTGTTCTGTTTTCTATAAATTGCTGATGACACTGACGATACTTCTCAGTGAACTCTGTTTCGGTACTGGCACTGATATCATCAATTTTGGTTTTGAATTCATCCACCCAGATACAACCTACCGTTTTATTTTTATTTCGTGTTTTGGCAAACAGTGCCCAACCAGACTGATAGGCATTAAAATAACCTTCTGCCAGATCAGGCGGGATGGTGGCGGAAGAAATCATTACTTTGCGCCCAAGCATACCGGCCAGATGAATCAATCGGCCAATGGCTATCAGGTCCTTGCCATCAAAATCATCGATTTCATCAATAACCAGGTCGGAAGACATTAGTCGTAAGGTAGGTAGAATATATTTGCCTCCACGGATGGTTTCGGTCGCTCCCATAATGTGATCAATGGTGCAAGCCAGAACCGGAGCATAGAGAAACTGGCAATCCTTTGGACGCTGTAATACGGTTTTCAGCATATCTTCGATATGCGGATTCACCTCAAAATCCAGTTCATTATCCAACAAAGGTTCACTGGATTCCGAACCGCCATAACCTTCGCCTTCAGATTGATTTTTATCCTGCTGATTTTGCTCATGTAGTTCCTGTACCGCCTTAGAACCTACCAAAACTGCCAGATCGTCCTTGTCCAGGCCAATTCGGTTGCGGTATTCATCGCCGGTCTGCAGGGTCAATGTGCGCAAACCCAGTGCCAGAATAAAGCGTAGGGAATCACCGTCTTCCGACAAAACGCGCATTATCTTGGCATTGGCAAAGGTTTTCCCCATGCCGGTACTGGCCATATTGACAATAAAACAGGCAAAGTGCTGATGATCAAGAACTCCCTTGTTTTGTTGTCGCCAACGATTGATGACATCTACCGCCTTGTCTTGCCAGCGAAATTTTTTATCCTTAGATCGCTGCCTGAGTGCAGAGGGCGTATCGGCTGGATAAAATATGCTTTCCCCCTGAAAACTCATACCTTCAAAAACTGGTAGAAAGTGGGCTGTATGGAGAGCCTGTTTGGTAACGCCCAATAAGTGTTCATCCAGTGTTTGTTTGGGTTTGTTATGTTTGTCCGTGTTGGCGTAAAGTTTGAGTTCTCTGTGTTTTACCCGCTTATCGCTGGAAGGTTCCAACGATGAGTAATAATGATCCCCCAACATTAAACATAAACGGCAATGTTGAACAATCGGCCGCCAGTATCCTCCTTCAATAGCCTGTTCTGCCAACGGCAGGAGATCAAGCAGTTTGCCACTCCATTTTTTGACTTCCCTTAACCAGACTTTGGCTTCACTGGGCAGCCCGTTGGGATATTCAAAACAGCGTTTTAGCTGCAGCTCGAAATCATCAAATTTTGTGTTCTGGTAATTCCAGTCCACGCGAATGCGTCTAAGTTGGCTGGATAAATCCCAGGTTTTATTGGTGGCTTTGTTGTCGTTAGTCGGCAAACGATGGTGCGTTACAATCAGCCACCCCAGTAGCAAGGCCACATCCGGTAAATCCTGAAAAGGCTTTTTATTGGCTGCTACATTTTCTTTAAGTGATTCAAAATCCAGACTTCCTGTCGCCAATACTCCCAACCATTGTTGATCGGTTTTACCTTGGCATAAGGCGCTGAAAAACAATAAGGAAATCCATTCATGCCGGTATGGATCCCCGATAATCTTTTTCTCAAACAGTTTATATTGAAAAAACTCAGAGGCTTTTCCCCAGTCATGAAACAACGCTGCTAATGCTGTCAGTGCCTTAATCAATGGTAGATAACGCCAATCATTTTCCCATTGGGTATTAATAATCGACTTCTGCGTCAAATTCACCGGCACATACCCCTGTGCATTAAATTTGTTCTTATTCCCCACCACCCACAACAACTCACTTCTTCTGCGACTTCTGATCCAGTGGCAGGAAACGGCTGTGTTTTTAGTTGCGGTTTTTCTAAGCAGTTTTTTTACTGCTTTAAGTCCTTCCTGCGTAATAACTGTCTGCCAGGTGCGGCTGCCAATTCGATTGGCGAAGGCGTCCAGTACCCGGCGTGTGCGGTTGAGCGCTTTTTTCTCACATTCAGACACAAAGGTAACTATCATAAATTATTACTCTGCATGGCAGCTTTTTTAACGCATTCAAATATAAAGTCCAGTGACTTGTGCTGGGTAAATTTCTGTAACACCTGCTGACGATAATCCTGCTCAGACATATTCTCTCTGGCACAGATAAATGCCCAGGGAAGGATAATGGCATCCTTGATTAAATCGGCCACATCAAAAACCAGAGCACCACGTCGGGTTTTGCCATGCATAACGGCAAATCCATGGGGGATACCCAACACCCAAAGGGTGGTAGCTCCCAGACCATACGCAAGATAATTACCATGGTTCAAAAAGGCATTTGCCTTATCAAGGCCGTTATAATCCCGTACAAAATCGCTAATATGGGTATTCACCATTGCCGCTTTGTAGAGTTTTTTAGTCAGCTCTGCTTCCGTTAACAGTAATTGATTGACCTTAGTCGCCTGTGCTATACGATTGGTAAAAGTATTTAATGCCTGAGTTATAGTTTTATCACTTATATCAAAACCCTCCTGCAGTAAATCTTTATCACTGCTCCATATCTGTTTGATATAAGCTATGCGTTGTTGCTGAAATTGCCGGGCCACGCTCAGTCGCTTTTGCTCATCAAACCAGAAGGACAGCCATCCCTGAACATATTCTGTTGGACGGTATTCACTCTGAGGGGTTAACCATTCAATTTCATTACCCATCAAAAGCGGGGTGCCTCCTCCACCACAAAAACCAATTAACACCCCTGCGGAGGCCAGCATTCTGACTGCCGCCTGGGTGACTGAAGTGCCGGTACCCAGTAAAATTACGGTGGTATTGGCAATCGGAATATTCCAGTATTGTTTTTCCTGCTGGTTTTCGGTCAGATAAAGTACCCGACCGTCTTTCTGCATCAGCCGGCACTTTTCCAGATAATAGATATTAGCCCGTTTAGAATGTAATATGGCTTTAAGATCGGTCAGTGCTTCCATTTATAAACAAACCCTGTTTGCGTTTTTTATATTGACGTTCTGACTTATAGTATCCTTAATATTTTTGCGTGTATATAATGCAATTTCCTACATGTATAGTTTTCAGGCAGATTTAACTATGAATAAAAAAGAACTAAAAGATTTACGCTGGAATACCCTGCTAAAATGCCAGCTTATTGAAATTGTTAGTTTATGGGAGGGAAGACTGACAACCAATGTATTAATTTCTGCGTTTGGTATTGGCCGCCAGCAGGCATCCAGAGATATTAATTTTTATAATAAACAGATTGCACCAAATAATCTGATTTACGACATGCAGCTTAAAGGTCATCGCCCTACTGATCAGTTTGAACCTGTGTTAACAAAAGGGACAATAGATGAATATTTTAACCTGCTGGGTAGTCGTAAAGAATTAGGCAGTCATCTTGCCTGCCTGAATTTAACTAACACAAATACAGAGATGATTTCATCTCCCGGCCGTTTTATTGTTCCTGAATTTATTCGGCCTGTTATTGCTGCGGTAAAAGACAATATGCGTCTGGAAATTGAATATCTGTCGCTGTCTTCACAGGAAAAAGAATACCGGGTAATCAGCCCGCATACTCTGGTTTATTCCGGTTACCGATGGCATATACGGGCACATTGTGAAAAAAATAATGCTTACAGAGACTTTGTGTTGTCCAGAATCAGCACTATACCGGAACCTGTTCTGCCGTCTGAACACACGGCCAGAGATGATCCCGCCTGGAACCGGTTTATTGAATTGATTATCAAGCCTGATAACAGACTGTCTTCTTTTCAACAGGAGGTGATTGCCCGTGATTTTAATATGGTTAATCGTCAGCTCACTATTTCAACCCGTGCAGCCCTGGCTAATTATTATTTACAGTATCTGCGCATCACACCTAATCATCAAAAACAGTCTCCTGAAGCACAGCAACTGGTTCTGGCTAATATGGAACAGATAAAACAGTGGCTCTTTTAATTCTTAGCTGGTTTTAAGAATTATACAGTATACCGGATAAAAGGATTTCTAAAGCCATTCTAAATTATTTAAAAAATGTACTTTTGTACAAATTTTAAGCAAACTCTCCATAAAACTCTAATATACTAAAATTCAGCAATCCCTTGCCCTGTCTGGCTTTGCAAAATGTCTACATAATAAGTGCAAAAAAAATCATTTTTTTGTGCTCAAAACACTTGACCTGGTACAGGGAACTATTTAGGATTTGCAAATCAATACACTACATATTGTGTTATTCTTAAAAAAAAACACAACATAATAC
>JALUZF010000277.1 GCA_027012135.1 Gammaproteobacteria bacterium | reverse complement strand
GTGCAGAGCGTACAACCCATTATAAATCAGCAACAGACCTCCCCTCTGGTAAAAATTACCTGGTACACAATGTTGGGTAATTATTACGCCACGGTTTTTAAACAGGAAGAATGTCTCGAAAATATCCGCATGGGTCTTGAACTTTCTGATAAAACAGGGATTTATCTGTGGAAGCCATGTCTTTATGACCAGATATGTTATTTAAATCTGCATCCCGGCAAAACCGAACAGTCCACGCACTATATTGAGCAATTGAATAAAACCAAAGCACAGGGTGGAGAGTTTCATGACGCGATGTATCATGTTTTGAGAGCCTGGTATGAAATGCATAATGGCGATATCCATGCCACCGGTGAAAATATTGTGCAAGCAAAAACCCTGGCCGGAATGATTGGTGCAGTGATGCTGGAAAAGATTATTGATGTTTGTTACGCAAGTTATTTATTAAAACAAGGGAACTATTCCCTGGCGCTGGAATTGTCCCAGTCTATTCGCCAAAACCCATCAACAAAAAACTCTAACATGCTGGTTTTTTTGTCCCGCATTATCGATGCGGAATACTGTTTAATAAGCAATAATCGGAAAGCATGTACCGCAGTATTGACTGATTTATTTGGTGTCGCCAGAATTTACAGTGCGTTTTGGTGGCGCAATCAGGATTTTTCAAAATTTTGTTCGTTAGCCTTACAGAACGGCATTGAGGAAGACTATGTAAAGGAAATAATTGTTCGTCATCGATTACTTCCAGCGGATGGTTATGAAACAGACCAATGGCCGTACCCCATAAAAATTTACACATTAGGCAGTTTTCGGCTGGTGATCAATAATGAAGAACTGGTTTTTACCAGCAAAGTCCCCAAAAAACCTTTGGAGTTAATCAAAGCGCTGATTGCTTTCGGTGGTCAGAATGTTTCTGATTCACGGATCATGGAGGCATTATGGCCTGATGCAGAAGGTGATGCTGCATACAACAGTCTTCGAACAACCGTTAAACGGGTACGGCAATTGTTGAAAGAAAAACAGGCAATTATGTCTAATGATGGCAAACTAAGTTTAAACCCTGACTATTGCTGGGTTGATTCTTATAGCTTTGAACGCATGTATCAGTATATAGACAGCGATAACGAGCAGCTGGAAAAAGCGTTTAAGTTATATACCGGATATTTTCTGGCAAACAATAGCGACCATTGGATACTATCAATGCGAGATCGGTTGCATCATCAGTTTGTTCGCGCCACTTGCCTTTTGGCTGAAGGATATGAAGCAGTTAATCAATGCCAAAAGGCGATTGATATTTACCTCATGGCGTTGAGTATCGATGAGCTGTCTCAGGTATTTTATCAGGGTTTAATGCGTTGTTATAAAAAAATTGAACAGGTCGATCAAATAGAAAAAACATACCATCAGTTCTGTCAGAAACTGGATGCCAGATTACATACCAAGCATTAACAGATATCTGATCAGGCCCACAAAAACACCATTGATAACACAGATGACATTATCAATTCTATTGATTTAATCGTTATAATTCAATAATTTGAAAATACCGATCACACCCACTCAATAATCACCGAAGGTTTGGAGGAAATATCGTAACTGACGCGGGTGACTGCATCTACCTCGTTAATAATACGGCTGGAAATGGTTTCAAACCTCGTAAGACAGATGGGCCCAGCGGGCAGTCATAAAGTCAATCATACAGGGCACTTATGTCTTCTTCTTGGCAGTGCATAGATAGATTATCACAGACTACTAGAAGTTGCCGAGGATGTTTTTGTCCAGAACTAATACTTGTATGTACAACCATTATTGATTATTATAACCACCATGTTTGAACGATGCCTCTATTTCAATCTCAACGCGCTGACGCGCAAAGTGAACCGCATATGGGAATCTGAGTTCCGCCAGACCGGCCTCTCGGCACCCCATGCCTATGTCATGCGCCTTCTACTGAGCGAGCCAGGCATAACCCAGAAACAGCTCGCTGAGGAATTACACCTGGACCCGTCGACGGTCACACGCTTCGTGGACGCGCTGGCAGAACGTCGCTTGGTGCGCCGCGATACCAGCCACACCGACCGACGTTCCGCCGCCGTGCTTCCGACCGCTGAAGGAAAGCGGCTGCAGAAGAAGCTGGAGAAGATCGGTGATGGGTTATTCCAGACCATGCGGACAAGGCTCGGCGACAAACATTTTCAGGAGCTGGTCACTGCCCTGCGGGAGGCAAGAAGCACACTGGATAAGTTATAAAAAATTTGTCCTTTAATTTGTATGTACAAACATTATTAAGCATGAGTAAAGCCAAAGAAATCAGTAAGCAACAAACGTGCATACCCGTGACCTATCATGATGAATGGCAGGACGGGTTTGGAACCAGATTCGGATTCAGCGGTCATCGCAACGAGACCATGGCTGTCATCCAGCTCGCCTCACGCACCGGTGCGGACACCGGAATCAGCCTCCATCCCATGGTCGAGGAAGTCATGCGTGGCCTGATCCTGGGAGAATCGATCGAAACATTTCTGCCCGATACGCTCAAACGGCATCTGCCCGATGGCCCCTTGAGCAACGAGGAGCAGATGTCGGTAAACGACGGGCACCACACAATTGAAAACAACACGAGGCCATTATTATGAAGCTGTACTACTCCAAAACCTCCCCCTACTCCCGCAAGGTCCGGCTGATGATCTATGAAAAGGGACTACAGCAAGCAATCATCAGCGTGGCATGCAACCCCTTCGACGAGGCGCCTGATCTGGAAACGGCAAATCCCCTGGGCAAGGTCCCCACGATGATCCTTGATGATGGCTCTTCCCTGTACGACAGCCCGGTGATCTGCGCCTACCTAGACACCTTGACTTCCGACAGGCTCATACCGGAATCCGGCCCCGATACCAACAGGGAACGCTGGAACGTCCTGCGCTGGGAAGCGCTCTGCGACGGCGTACTCGATGCTGCCTATAACATCGTGATGGAACGGCGCAGGGATACCCGTGAGCAATCCGACAGCTGGATTAAACAGTGGAAAAGCCAGGTCATTCGGTCACTGGATCATATGGAAGCCGAAATCGATACATTGCCCGAACGGTTGTCACTAGCACAGCTGTCGTTGGGGACAACGCTCGGCTATCTGGATTTCCGCCTTCAGGAGCTTGACTGGCGCAGTCAGTGCCCTGCCCTGACCGTCTGGTATGGAGATTTTTCCGCGCGCAAGGCCATGCAAAACACCCGGCCCGAATAATATGTACTGGAAGTAACTAATCAGGAGTTTCACCGATGTCCGAAAACCCCGCCTAATACCCGCCAACAATCTGTTTTCACCTGCCACCCGTTCAGGCTTCCAGTCACCTTCTATTATCTCTAGCTCTATGCCTTGATATAGTGCCTGCCATGCTTCTGGATGAATGCGGGTATTTTTTCTATATATTCTGCAATACGCGCAAGGTCTTTGATTGACAGATCTAATATCAGATAGGCGCTCAGGCATTAACCTCTGTGTGGCAAACTGCTTCACTATTATGACCATCTGGATCAATGACAAACGCACCAAAATAGTTTGGGTGGTAAGTTTCTCTCAATCCCGGCTTTCCATTGTCTTTTGCGCCTGCATGGCAGCAGCATAGAACAGATCGACGGCTTCTCTACTACTGGCGGAAAATGCAATATGCATTGGATTTTGTGCGACCTCATGGACTCCAAACCAGAATTCCGGTTTCCCATGCCTGCCAAAACCAGGTTTAATACAAACATTTTGTGAATCAGAATGAGTGAAGATATTGCAACTAGTGGGTAGCCTCCCGAAGAGGTAATATTGCGTATTGTAAAAGCAGGTTATAATACTGTAATAAATTTCGTGCTTTTTGATGTAGGTATCCAGTTAAAAATAAAGAGCAATTATTATAATGAGAAAGCCAGGTCTGCTCATTGACATTCTCTCTTATCTTCATCTTCGAAATCGGTCAGAGGTTTCTCAGTGTTTCAAGGATTTCCCCAGGTTCGGAACGCCTTGTGTAGTCGGCGTCAAAGAAGTGGTAAAGAATTTTACCTTCCTGATTGATGATGTAGGTGGCCGGCATGGGCAGCTCGAAGGTATCGTCTCCATTATGATCCGGAATATCTATCCCCAACTTTACGTAGACTGGCCGCAATACCTCTGGAAGCTGGAACACCAGACCAAAGCTTTTCGCCACCTTGTTGCTTTGATCGAAAAGAATATCGAAAGCAAGCTTGTTTTTCTCACGGGTAGTCAGCGAGTTATCCGGGGTCTCCGGTGATATCGCAACAAGTTTCGCGCCCGCCCGTTCTATTTCAGGAAGCTCCTTTTGCAGGGCATTCAACTCCATATTGCAGTAGGGGCACCAGCCGCCACGATAGAAGCTCAATACCAGGATACCTTGCGCCAAATAGTCTGACAATGAAAGGGTAACACCCTTCTGATCGGAAAGAGAGAACATTGGAGATTGATCTCCCGTTTTCAGGCCATGGTATTCCAGGCCGGATGCCTTCAACATACGGGTAGTATCATCCATAGTCTGCAGTATCTCGGCGGGTAGGTTTTCCGCTTTTCTGCGGTCAAAATCTGTTATGGTGTCTTTTAATGTCTTCATATGATTGCGATCTCCATTTTTGAGTGAACATTCAATATAGAACGGAATCCTAGCCTACATTGAACGAACGTTCAAGTATTTTTTGCGCAGAAAGATGTAAAATCAATATAAATTCACGAAAACAAGAGGTTGTTGTGGCAAGAAAATGTAAATTCGACCGAGATAAGGTCCTGGAAAGCGCAATGGGGGTCTTCTGGGAAGAAGGATATTGCAAAACCAGTATGTCGAAGTTAGTTGATGCAACGCATTTGAATCCGGGCAGTATTTATGCCGCATTTAAATCAAAGGAAGGGTTGTTTTCCTCTTCTCTGGATCGCTATGGGCGCCGGAGCCTGGAACAATTACAGCAGTGCCTTGATCAGGCGGCCACTCCGTTGCAGGGAATCAAGGCTTTTCTTCGACAATTGGTGGACGAGATTGTCGACGACAGGAAAAGATGCGGTTGTCTTCTGGTCAACACTGCACTCGAAATGTCACCCCACAGTACGCCAATCCGTCAACAGGTCAACAAGCAGTTAGAGGCGATAGAATCTCTAATGTTGGACGCTTTAAGATCCGCTCAGAAGAGTGGCGAACTCTCCAGGCGGCATGAACCAACCGTATTAGCGAAATACATTATGGTCAATATCTGGGGATTACGTGTGTTGGGTCAAACCACTAAAGACAAAATCATTATTCAAGCATGTCTGGATATGCTACTCTCTCTTTTCTCCGAGGACTGCTAACTGCTAATAGTTTTCTATATTTAAAGCATAATTTCCTGGCGTTTATATGTTCGTGCGCTGTATGACGGATAAACCCTGTGCCTTTGCATCATCATCTATGATAGTCGGCATCTGGCCAGCACAATTGATTTTCAGATAGTCGGGTTGACGGTGTACGCCTTTACCGAGAGTGTTTTTTGAACCTGATATGGCAGACTAACATCCTCAGGCTTGACACTTACATGACTAAGGTTAGGTGCTGTATCTGTGCAGAATGTAATCATATCAACGCAAGCGTTAAAACGGCGTCATTCAGTAAAAGGCGCTTGCCATGTTTTCCGCTGCATTAACCATGACTGTAAAACTTTCCCAGAGATGCTGGGCCATTTTACCCTTGTGACCATCTGCCAACCTGGCCGCCACTATGTTCACAGCAGAACCTTTGATTCTCCTGCCTTCCAGGGATATCAGACCCCCTTCTTCAAGTTCCCGGTTAACCATGAAATCCGGCATATGCCCCCAGGCCATGCCCTGGACGATAATGGACTTTTTTGTGTGCTGGTCGCCAACGGTAATACAATGTGCTTCATCAAGGATAAAATGGTTTTCCTTTTCAATACGCCTGGCCGTGTCACGAATGATGCACTGGGTATAGGGCCGTAGCTCGGCATACCGGGTATTACTGTTCGGCGCAAAGCCAAGGTACCCCGGCGCAGCCACAGGTATAATCTTTACCGTGGAAAGTGTTTGATATTCAAAACGTGGATCAGACGGATCAAGGTGGTGGATGATCAGATCGGCCTCACCATCCAGCAATCGTTCTCGTGGCCCGGACAGGTTTTCAAAATCCAGGTCGAGCTGTACCTGGGGATGCCGTTGGGCAAAACCACGCAATAGTCGTAGCGTCTCGTCGAGCGGTGTGATATCACCGATCACGATACGCAGTCTGGTCTCGTTGCCTTCCTGGAGGAACCCAGCCAGGCTCTCCAGCTCGGCCTGTTCTTTCAATACCCGCAAGGCATGTTTATAGAAAGACTCTCCCGCCTCAGTCAGGCGTGTGCGATACCCGGACCGATCGAACAGAGCCAAGCCGATCTCCTTCTCCAGGCTGCGCATCAGGTTAATGACGCTGGGATGGCTCCTGTGCAGGGCTTTGGCCCCAGTCTGGAAACTACCCCCGCGCACCACGGCATCGAGTGTTTGAAGCTGTTTCAGGGAAATCATTTTTATAATATTACATTGTTTGTTTATATTTTGTACTTTTTCATTACATTATTTTCGTTCACTATCCCTCCATACTCACAAACCGGAGAAAAACAACGTGAAAGCAATTGTAATCAAAGAATATGGTGGTCCCGAGCAACTGAGCATTGAAGAAATCGCTGATCCGCAACCACAACCCGGCGAAGTCCTGATCCGGGTCAGGGCATTCGGTATCAATCGCGCCGAGACCTATATGCGGCGGGGCGTATGGGGCGACGTGGCCCGGGTGAGCGGGATCGAGTGTGTCGGCGAAATCGTTGAAGATACCACCGGGCAGTCTACCCCAGGACAGGTAGTGGCCGCCATCATGGGCGGTATGGGGCGTACCATCAACGGCAGCTATGCCGAGTATGTGACTCTGCCCGCCAGCAATGTCTTCCCCCTACAGACCGGGCTGGACTGGACCGAACTGGCGGCCATCCCCGAATCCTATGCCACAGCCTGGAGTTGTCTGCATGACAACCTGTCCTTGCAGGAAGGCCATGTGGTGCTCGTCCGTGGTGGCACATCAGCCCTCGGACAAGCGGCCATCAATATCGCTGCCAACATCAAAAACGTCACGGTTCTGGCTACCACACGCAACCCCGAACATCTGCCACTACTGGAATCACTGGGTTGCCACACTGGCCTGATCGACCAGCCCGAACTCAGCCAGGAAGTATGTAACCTTTATCCCGACGGTATCAATGGTGTGATGGATATCGTCGGCAACACTACGCTCAGGGATTCCCTGAAGATGGTGAAAAAGGGCGGTAGTGTGTGCAATGCCGGTTTTCTGGGAGGCAGCGATCCCATGTCGTTTAATCCTCTCACCGACATGCCTTCTTCCGTCAACCTGAATTTCTTTGCCAGTTTCATGCTGGGCAGCAAGGACTTTCCATTGACCGATATCCCGATGCAGGAGATTGTGAACCGGGTATCACAAGGAGAATACCAGGCCAAACCCGCTCATATCTTTCCGTTCGAAGCTATTGGCAAGGCACACGAAATGATGGAGTCCAATAGCGCAACGGGGAAGATAGTGGTCAAACTATAAATGCTCAGTACAACCTCTTTTGATTTTGATCGTTGGTTAACGGCTGACCTGTCTGGTAACTTCGCCTCCCGCACCCAGTTGTACAACACCATTTTTCCGCCTGGCTCCAGGCCCAGCTTTGCAACCAGATATTCGGTTGCCTCTCGGCCGCCGATATGAAGTTCTTCGAACGGGATTAGATCATCAGGTTGCAGGCGTTCAGGCGATATACCATTGCTAGCCAGTGAGTTAAAGATGATTTGCGCCAGATCATTTTTTCCATAATGGCTGGCAACCTTCTATTCAATGGCTCCAGGAGTAGCGTGGTTTATTTCTTTTGTCATCTCAGGCTCTGCAACATTGATTCATCATATGGTAACAGTTTTTCACCATTACGGATCTGGCTGGGCAAATCGGGATTGGCAATCAGGGACCGCCCGAATGCAACCAGATGAATTCGCCGATTATGAATTTCAATTTCCGCTGACACGGGGGTATAGCCACCACAGCCAATGACTGTTCCAGTATAGTTTTTGCGCACATAATCAATCGGCCGACCACCAAGATAGTCATAGCGTTGTTGTGCATCGAATGCGGCGACATGGACATACGCAAGCTGTCGCAGGTTCAATTGTTCCAGCAGATAATTGAATGTTTCTTCATCGCCTGATGTGTAATCAAGGTTAATATAGGCCTGTGGTGACAGACGGATCCCGACACGATACGAGCTTACCGCCGCAATCGTTTTATCGATCACCTCCAAAACGAAGCGGCTGCGATTGACGGGATTGCCGCCATAGTCATCGGTTCGCTGATTGGTCTGTTGATGCAGGAATTGATCCATGAGGTAACCATTTGCGCCATGAAGTTCCACACCATCGAAACCGGCCTTTATAGCATTTCGAGCCGCATCCACATAATAAGTTTGGATCTTTTCGATATCAGACACTTCCATTTCTAACGGAATTTCATAAGATAAGTCTGGTGCTCGTGGCAAAGGACCTTCCATACCGACTGCGCTTGGCGCCATGGGACGTTTGCCTGTGTAGTGACTATGCGCCATGCGTCCGGTGTGCCATAGCTGACAAAAAATACGACCGCCTGCCTCATGCACGGCATCGACCACTCTCGCCCAGGCACGTATTTGCTTATCGGAATAGATGCCCGGCGTATGAGGATAACCCTGAGCCTGCGGTTCAATCATGGTAGCCTCAGTCACGATCAGCCCCATATCAGAACGCGCCTGATAGTAGGATAGCATCGCTTCTGTGGGAGCCAGTTCGTCATCGGCAAAACACCGTGTCATTGGCGCCATCACTAAACGATTCTTCAAACTCATGTTACCAGGCAACATATATTTGGAAAACAGATGAGTAAAAGCCATGCTTCAATCCTTACCGAAAATTTTGTTCGCCATAATGAGTCCGGGGCATATCCCAACCGCTGATGCAAACAGAAAAAAAACCGGCACAGCGTACAGGAACCAATGCACCTTATCAAAACCAGTCAGCCAAATTCCAATCAGAATGATCGTTGCCGCATTAAAGAAAAAAAACCTCATTGCTTTGCTTGCTTTCGCTATTGCCATTTTCTAATCCTCCTGTAGGGAACTAGAGCCTCATTTACCGAATGAGGCATTGTTGATTTCGTTATGATAGTTTAGGATATACATAAACTAACAACAATGGCTTATATTGATACTGTTTTGGTATCATTTTTGTAACCAATTAATCCCTATATGAGCGATATCAAACGCATGGCAATTTTTGCCCAGGTTGTGGAAACCGGCAGTTTTTCAGGAGCAGCGAGGCGCCTCGGCATTGCCCGGTCCGCAATCAGTCGGCACATCACGGCATTAGAAGAGAAATACCAAGCACGCTTGCTGAACCGGACCACACGTCGACTCAATCTCACTGACGCCGGTCGCATTTATTATGAAAGCTGCGTGAAAATTCTGGCCGAGACTGAGGCTGTGACACAACGGATCCAGCAAAGCCGTGAGAAACCCAGGGGAACCCTCAAGATTGCAGGACCGACCAGTTTCGGTATGCAGTTGGCGAAACTGGTAACTGAATTCAGAAAACACCATTCTGCCCTGACTATTGAACTTCGGCTGGATGACCGGGTTGTGGACATGGTAGAAGAAGGTATCGACGTCAGTATTCGCGTTGGGTGGCTCGAAGACTCTCGGCTGATAGCCAGCCGGATCTGTGATTCACCGCGCATTCTTTGCGCATCCCCCGCCTATCTCGATCTTCACGGTCGGCCGCAAAAACCCTCGCAGCTGATAAAACACAATTGCATTATCTTCACACTTTTGCCAACTCCCCATCAATGGAAGTTTTCACGCGGAAAAAGCCACGAGACAATCCATATACACAGCCAGTTTCACACCAATAGCACCATTGCTGTGCGTGGCCTGGTATTAAATGGCGCCGGTATCGCGCCCTTGTCACGTTTCCTGGTGAATGAAGACATCCGTAGCGGAAGACTTGAGCATCTATTACCGGTATACGATTGTGGTAGCGCCGGTATCTATGCTGTTTATCAGGATCGTCGCTACAAGCAACCCAAGGTTCGGCTTTTCATCAACTTTATTCGAGAGCGACTGCCTCAATTGCTGTAATACTACACCATACCCATCACACAACAGGTCAATAAAAATATTCACTTGCTCATCTACAGCTTTTTCTATGCATTAATGCGCTTAACTCAGGCATTCTCCCCACTGTCATCACTGCTTTGTCGAGTGCATCGTTCCACGGTTGAGCGCAGTTGAGTCGAATATATATTCATATATGTTAAATATGAATATATGGAGGACAGAATGTGGCCGGCTGAACATTCAGATAACAGTAGTGCTGCCTGCAGGTGCCAGACGTGGAATCATTCCCACTCTATTATCAATAAGCCTTTTTTAGTTTTTATATTCAATGAGTTAGTTTCATGCTAAACGATAATACCATGCTCAGAAATTGCCTCAAAATGCTTAAAATATGCTGATTGGACGCCGCTACAAGGCTCTCCAGGCTGTCTTCCGGGCTTTGACTTCCAGGTGAATCCCTTCCTGCTCCTGTAGGAAACCGATTACCGCAAATAGATTATTCGCTTAGGGTTTCCCTTCCGGACCGAACATACGCATGAGGCTATTGCCCGATTTGTCGAAAACCCGGGATAATTCTTCGAACCCGATCGTCGTGTTGATATTGTCGCGCAGCACCACCTTGCCGGTATCGATGTCACTGGAAAGCAGGCATTCGGGCCCTTCTTGCAACAGAACCTTGCAAAACGCTGGTTCCCAACGGGCGCGAGCCAGAATGGTGTCCTTAAAGTATTTCTTCAGAGTCATCGCATCTCCAGCAATAGCGTAAAAGATTGTTCCCCTCCGAAACGATGTATAACATCAATCATATGATTGGTATAATTGCATTTATCTGACCTCTAGAATACTCATAACCGGATTTAGCACCCGAGCAGTGAAAAAGCTATCCGACCACGAACTGCCCTTGAAAACACACTCCAGAGAATGGAACTTACAGGACAGGAAGAATAGGAAACGATAGGCTGGTAGAAGATCTAGTTTGAGATCGATAGGATATCTGCTTGCAGGTATCAAATCAGGAGCATTTATGAGAAATTTATTGGTGTGGATCAAACTTTCGATGGATAGACAATGGAGGGGACGTGATCACCTAAGATGGCACAGGAAATACCACCAAACAAGCTAAAACCACCACAACACAATCGAGCGCTGAATCGTCAACGACTCTTCAGTTTGCTTGACCGCTGCCTTGAATATCCCGTGACATGGATTTCAGGTTCCGCAGGCGCAGGCAAAACCACCTTGGCATTGACCTACCTGCAGGCCAAGGGTCTCAGACCCCTGTGGTATCAGGTCGATGAATCTGATTGTGACCTCGCATCCTTTTTTTTTCATCTGACAGAGCTGGTAAAACAGCATGCTCCGCAACATTCCATTCTACCCCCTCTGACAGCAGAGTACCTGCACGGCATACCCGTATTCACCCGGAATTTTGCCGCGCAATTCTACGGATATTTACCTGCTGGTAGTGTACTTGTCTTTGATAATTTTCAGGATGCAGGACCAGATAACCCACTGGATTCCATATTGCCGGAATTTCTCGCCGCAATCCCACCGCACCTGCACATCATATTTCTTAGCCGCACGATCTCCCCGGATACGATTTCACATTTGCTCGACTCTGATCATGTACAAAGTATAAATTGGCAACATCTACAGTTTACCGAAGAAGAAATCCATGATCCTATCGAGCTACAGGATAACCGCCCGTCTTTCAGCAGAAATGAGATTGCCAACCTGCACGAGAACACACAAGCCTGGGCGGCCAGCTCCTGTTTTATTTCGTATGGTGGAGCGGCGATTTTGACAAGACCGATATCCTGGTCCAGACCATGCAGAAAAAACTGGAGCATCCCGATGCCCCTCCGCTGATCAAGATCACCTGGCATTCCATGCTGAGTTGCTATTACGACACGGCATTCAATTCAGACGCCTGTGACAAAAGCATACGCACAGGCCTGAGCCTTTGCGACCAAACCGGTATCTATATCTGGAATGCCTGGTATCACTTGCTTGAAAACAATATCAAAGGCGTCCGGGAAAACGTCCTGATCGCCTGCAGGCTATCCCGACGCGCCGGCAATGTGATCATCGACATCATGACCCACATCGGTTATACCAAATACCTGATCCACACCGGTGAAACCCGGAAAGCCCTCGATCTGGTGGAGCGACGAGGAATTTTCCCGCTTCTGCGCCCTCGCCCTGCAATACGACATCAATCCGGTTTATGTCAAACAGATCATTGCACGCCATCGGCTTCGCCCCCCTGCTGACCAGTACACCGACCAATGGCCCTATCCCGTCAAAATCTACACCCTGGGTCGGTTTCGCCTGCTCCTCAATGATTCGCCGATCCAGTTCAGCGGCAAGGTTCAGAAAAAACCTCTCGAACTCCTCAAGATCCTGCTCGCCCTGGGCGGCCGCGATGTGCGCGAGGAATTGCTGACAGACGCTCTGTGGCCGGATGCCAACGGGGACGCGGCCCATGACAACCTGCGCACGACCATCATGCGCGTACGCAAGTTATTGAATACAAAGGAGGCGATCCACTTCAAGGAAGGCAAGGTCAGCCTTGATCCCGAGTACTGCTGGGTTGATTGCTGGTCTTTCGAGCGTATGTTGAAAGCTTCCGAATTCGAAGGCCCGATCCTTGATTATGCCCTCGGCCTGTACCATAACCATTTTCTGCCCGACGAGCCGGACAGCTATCCGGTCCTGTCCATGCGTGAACGCCTCCGCAACAAGTTCGTTCGCACCATACAGAGACTCCGCGCCCAATATGAAAAAGATAGCCTGTGGGACAAAGCCATTGAAATCTATCGGCGGGGATTGGAGGTCGACGACCTGGCAGAAATATTTTACCAGGGCCTGATGCGCTGCCACCACAAACTCGGCCAGCAATCGGAGACGGAAAAGATCTATCGCTATTGTCATAATCTGCTGAAGGAGAAACTGGGTCTGGCACCCTCTTCCGGCACCAGGCAGCTCTATCAACAGTTGTCTGGATCTTCTCGTTTCAATTGATCCGGCCTCACAAGGTGTCGCATTCAAAGCCTGGCAATGGCTTCAGGGCGCAACCCAGCGGTTGGCCCAAATGTTATTGCGGGCACCATCTGATTGATACCACACCGCGATGGCGTTGCCATTGGTGTCGATGGCGATCTGCGGGCTAAAGGCGCCCCCGGCATCGTCGGTCTCGAACAACCCCACCGCGCCCCAGCCGGAGCCGGGGATATAGCGGTTGACCCAGATGTTGTATCAGGTGCCGGTAGCTGTAAACACCAGATCGGCAGTACCCATATCACCCTCGGTCACTGTTGGACTGTCCACACTCAGTTGAGGCAGGCCACCAGGTGGATTTCCTGACGAGTTATCAGATCCGCCACCACAGGCCGTCAGCAAACTGGCCAGGACCAGAATCATCCATGGAATATGACGAAATGAAATCTTCATGATTTTTCTCCAAAATCCAAAAATTGAACATCCATGCGCAATGAACCGACCGCAGACAAAACTGGAATGCTCGACATGGCGGCGCCCTTGGTTGGAGTTCATCAAACCACACGAGCCCATGCCGTTGAATCAACATTAATCACAGCCATCATCGTCCACCATATCCTCTCCAGTCTCCGGGTCTGTTAATACCTCTCCCTGGGTATCAGTCTGCTTCACCCGGATAAACATCATGTTTTGCAGGCGATCAAACTTGTGATCCATGACATGATCGACCTGCTTGTCGGTAAAACTGTCATAGATGTTGATAAAGCCCCGGCGCTCTCTTTCCAGCAGATGCTCCGAGGGCTGGTAGATCTGCTTCATTTGCCAATCGTCGGGGCTAACGTCCGGCTGACTACCAAGGGCGACCGCATTTTGGGTAAGGGCCAGCAACAGGCAGGTTGCTGAACAACTGAGGTGATGTATTGACATGATAAGCTCCTTTTATTAACAACCCATTTTAACTTCAGGGTATGCGGTTAATTGTCATCCTGTGCCAGCGGTTTCACATCATCAGTTATGATGAAATAAAGCGTTTTTTCTGCGAGTGTTAACCCTCCACATTTTCTTCTCACTCATACCGGTTGCGCTTCATTGGAAATGGTCAGGTCACGCAGCACCCGCATCAACTCCAACTGGTTGTTGATGCCGACCTTTTGGAATACGGCCTGCCGCTGCGACTGCACAGTAGCCACCGATTTATGAGCCTCGGCGGCGTATTGAACCGGCTTGACGCCATTCGCCATGGCGACGACCAGGTCGATCTCGGCCGGGGTAAGGTGGTACAGCGTTTTCAGGATAATGGGGTCGATCCGGATCTTGCGTAAAGGGTCGATGATAACAATGGCCGCCACCTTCAGCGTTTCCATCCAGGGGAACGGAGGTTCTTCCTGTGGCACCGGCAGGGCCAGCATCTGGTGCACGCCGGCATCGCTGGCCTCGCCGACCAGCGCACAATCCTGAGCCGGCATCGCCTGGTTTCCGAGCGCCGTCGCCATCATCTTGCTCAGGTTCCGGCTGTCATGGGTATCGATGGCGTATAAATGATTCTGCCGGGCATCGACGATCCGGCCCTGTTTTAGCAAATATTCAGCAGCCAGATTAGCGTGCACGATCTGCCCGCTCTCGTCGATGATGAAGGTCGCGGCATCGCGTGGCGCGCCAGCCTTGAACTCGGCTGTTTCCAACACCATGCGCTCATACAGACGCTCGGTAAAACGCATCATCTGCCTGATCTCAGGCATCAATGAGGCCAGCATTCCGGCCTCTTCAACCGAATAATCAGGCTGTTTCGAGGCGCGGAAAAACTTCAGCAGGCTGCGGTAATCTTCACCGTAGAGGGATACCCCGGCCATCAGATATTCCAGACCCAGCGAACTCAATATATCCCGGTAAAATGGCGTGGCGCGCATCTTTTCCTGCGGGACGATATCGGTGCCAAGAACAACACCCCGGGCCAGGTATTCCTTCGACCAGTTTTCCGGCAGCGCTGCGGTGATCCACTCACTTTGTTCAAACGCACAACGCACTTCCTGCGACAGGACAAAATCGGGCGAATGGCTATTCAGGATGTCGTGATCATGATCCTGCGTAATCATCATGATGCCGGCCTGGCTACCAGTGGAAGACTTGATCAGATTGATCAGGTCATTCCATGAGTCTTCGGAAAACGGGATTTTATGCAGGATTTCTCTGAAAGTGGTGGGTTCTATTTCCATAACGTTCTCCCTGGATAAAATGTGCATCTTTTTTACAATCATCCATCGGATAATCATATTGGGGGAAAAGATGCGTTGGGAATCATGCGCCCGCGTGCTGGCCGTAAATCACATAGACAAGTGATCCGGAAGAATGCGGAAACACCGATTTTTTTCGGTTGCGATAAGTCGATTCACCGGACAGTTGTCGACAATATTGAAGCCCCCTCCCCGATAAAAAGGATCGGTTTCAGAATGCAGAAACCGTCACAGAGTTATTTGAACCTGTACTGCCGGCGCCGCATCACCAGACCCAGCAACCCCAGGAACAACAGCATGAACCCGCTCATGGTGCCGCCCCGCTATCGTTCTGATCGGACTCAACATCAGGGGAATCGGGCACAGCAGGGTCAAGCGGTGCCGGATCATCGGCATCACTGGTGCCATCACCATCCGTGTCGCGGTTAAACGGATCGGTTTCATCGGAGTCCACGATGTAATCGCAATCGGCATCCTCGACATCATCGCTCAATCCATCGCCATCGCTGTCCTGTACACAGGCATCGTTGTAACTGACATGACCGCTGTGAAAGGTTCCTGTTGTCAGTAATTGCGCGCACAGGGCGTCATCGTCATCCAGCAGGTCGGCGATATCATCGGTTTGTTCCGTTATGGCATCCTGCAAGGTCAGATTTATATCCCCGCTGGTAAGGCCAATCACGATATCGGGATGGCTTGAGCTGTCCAGAATCCCGGGCTCGGCATAGCGACTCAGCAGGCTGGACCCGTCCGGCAGGGTGATATGGCCTTCATAGGGCATCTTCATGATCAACAGGGAAGGATAGTGCACATCGCCCTCACTGAGCAGGGCGCTGCTGGTCCCGGCCAGCAACAGGCCATCGCCGGTATTGGCGATGCTGTAGAGGCCATCGTTTCCATCGCCATCAAAGAAGGCATGCCACTGCACGCCAAGGTTGTCATTGAGTTTGATGACCCAGGCGGTGGCATCGGCGCCCACCGCACTGCGACCGGCGACGACGATACCGTCGCGGACTGCGGTCACATCATAGGCCTGGTCGTACGCACCATAGAGAGAATCGGGCAGAACCCAATTTTCATATTCCAGCTTGTCGCGCCAGGCGTTATCCAGGTCAATCTCCCAGGCGGAGTCATGCAGCAAGATGGCATGTCGGGCATCGCTGCCGTCGCTGTCGATGCGCGCAACCAGCAGAGAACCGGTTTCTCGAACGGTAGCTCCGCCACCACCCGCCATGTAGTAGCGACCGTCATGGCCCTCTGCCACGCCGAGGAATTCAGCGCCCCGATTATCGAGAGGCACGGTCTTGGCCCATTGCACCACGCCGTCGGCATCAATCTTCATGACAAACGGGTTGTTAACATTTGCGCCATAGGGCTCGGGGCCGGCGCCAGTAACCCCGGCCACGACAAAGTGGCCATCCCGGGTAACGGTGACCGCCTTGAACTTGAGCATATCGTTGACATCGTCGTAGATTTTGGCCCACAGTACGCTGCCGTCCCCCGCCAGTCGTACGATACAACCGTCGCTTTGACGGAGATCGGCTGCACCCCGTACTCCGACGACCAGATACTGCCGCTCCATGCCGGCATCGAAGTCAACGATATCCTCCAACACGCAATGAAAAACCGGATCGGCATCCGGATCCAGCACACGGTGCTTCTTGCTCCACAGCACATTGC
>JALUZF010000276.1 GCA_027012135.1 Gammaproteobacteria bacterium | reverse complement strand
GATCGCAGTGTGGAGAGCTTGTAATCGTTCTTCGAGTCTATCCGCATGGGCGGGATTAATACCCGCCGTGCTTCCTGTTGTAAAAAAACGCTTGAGCCCTTTATGCTTAAAACTCTTGATCATGGAACTATAATATCATGCTGTTTAATGGTGCGCAACAGTAAATAATTCTTGGTGTCGATACAGGGAGAGTTTACTACATCTACAACCTTGAACTGGAACTGCTTTAGAATTGCGTATTCTATTGATTCCAACCCGCCAGACGCTGACATCCCGTGGAATGTCTGGCCGGATTCCTGTGGAATCAGTGGCCGGAATCAGTGAAATATGCACTTCGCAGCGTATCCTCGGCCTTCCTTGTGGCGAGTTCTTTTATTTCATCATTGATTTTTTGCTTAAGCAGGCCTACCAAAAGATCTGTGGAGGCGGATATATTCCATTTGATTTCGGAAATTGCGGGTCGCAATTTTTTGTCACCATAATAAAGGAACAACAGGCCCAGGAGAGCGCAAACAAAACTTAACGGTATGGCGGTAATACCTGATAGTGCACGACTTATAATCACTGCCAGTGTCGCCGAAAAAAGATACCCAAACACCAAAACAATAAATTGAGTGGCCAGCCTGTCTTTTTGTTTTTGTTTCCTCGCAATGTCCCGTTGCAGCTCATTGATCATTTCATTTCTGATCTCTTCTTCCGTTACACAGCCTGATGTTGCAACCTTTTTAATTATATCGGCTACAGCATTATCGATATCTGCGAAATATGCTTTTCTGGCTAAGTCCCTTACCCGCTCGTCGAATGGCTGATCTGCTGACAAAGCGCCACTTTCGTCGGACAGCAACTTGATAAAACGTTTTGTCTTGCGGTCAATTCCAAGCTGTTCCCGCCACTCTTCTTTTTCCAGGGCTTCCTCATATAAAATACTTATAATTTCAGCTTTTTTTGCCGCACTCAAAATCATCTTTGAATTCTTTAGATGTTCTTCAACTTTGAAGATGATTTTTTCCAGCAATTCAGGTTCCAGCCCGATGGAATTGTCAGGCATGTGCATAGGCCCTTCGCCGGTGAATAGCCAGATATAGTTGACTTGAAGTATGTCGCAAATCGTTCGAATCATGATAGCGTCAGGAACCCTGTTACCCCTTTCGTAAAGGCCATAGGTATTTGTGTGTACACCAACCCGGTTTGCTATAGCTTTGCGGGTGATATTTTTCTGTTCCCTGGCTTTTTTAAGGCGCATGCCGAATTGGAGGCCGAATTTAGTCCTGCCCATGGAAATACCTCAAATATTCTTGACAACCTTTTGGTTGCCTGATAAATAATAATGAACGAAAAAATTCACTATTAAAGATAGTATAAGTGTATCCAATGTAAAAAAC
>JALUZF010000275.1 GCA_027012135.1 Gammaproteobacteria bacterium | reverse complement strand
ATGCTATGGATGAATACATCCCTGAGCCAGAGCGTGCGGTAGACGGTGACTTCCTGATGCCGGTAGAAGACGTATTCTCCATTTCCGGTCGTGGTACCGTAGTAACCGGTCGTATCGAACGTGGTATCATCAAGGTTGGTGAAGAAATCGAAATCATCGGTATCAAGGAAACTCAGACGACCACCTGTACCGGTGTAGAAATGTTCCGTAAACTGCTTGACCAGGGTCAGGCGGGTGATAACGTGGGTGTTCTTCTGCGAGGTATCAAGCGTGAAGAAGTAGAACGTGGTCAGGTACTGGCCAAGCCCGGTTCCATTACGCCACACACCATCTTCGAAGCTGAAGTCTATGTCCTGAGCAAAGAGGAAGGTGGTCGTCACACGCCATTTTTCAAAGGCTATCGTCCACAGTTCTACTTCCGTACAACGGATGTCACCGGTGCCTGTGAATTACCCGAAGGCGTAGAAATGGTTATGCCGGGTGATAACGTGCAGATGGTCGTTACCCTGATTGCTCCTATTGCGATGGAAGAAGGCTTACGCTTTGCGATTCGTGAAGGCGGCCGTACTGTTGGTGCGGGTGTTGTCGCTAAGATTATTGAATAAGTAATCGCCTCTACACTTCCCCCTTTTTTAAAGGGGGATTGAGGGGGTTGGCTCTAAAGGCAATAACCGAAAGCAAAAAAGGTTTCCTGAATAAAACCTAAAGCCTCTTAAACCAGGCACTATTCAAACCACAGGCTAGTAGCTCAATTGGCAGAGCACCGGTCTCCAAAACCGGGGGTTGGGGGTTCGATTCCCTCCTGGCCTGCCACATTTTGAAAGCAGCACAACTCTTGCGATATTGGCGAAATGCTTTATGGAAACAGGATTGTGCTTTTTTCTTTTTAAACGATAAGTGTTTTTTAACCTGAATTAATTCAGGTTTAAGTACTTCTCAACAGCATTAAGACATATTAATGGCAGATAAAATAAAACTAATTATTGCAGTGGCTATCATTGCGGCATCTATGTATGTGTATTATTCACAGGAAGAACTATCCGTGCTTTATCGAGTGCTGGGTGTTTTTGCCGCCGTAATTATTGCCTTTCTTATTTCAGCTAAAACCGAAAAAGGGGCTTCCGCTATTGCGTTTATCCGTGCCTCGGTCGTTGAAATGAAAAAAGTAGTGTGGCCCAGTAAAAAAGAGACTACTCAGACTACCCTGACTGTTGGTGTTATGGTGGTTGTAGTAGGTATTATTCTCTGGACCTTTGACCAGCTCATTGGTTGGGGTGTTCGCTTATTGACTGGTCAGGGATAGCTGGGGGAAATAATTAAATGGCATTACGTTGGTATGTAGTACAGGCCTTTTCAGGTTACGAAAAAGCAGTCAAGCGCTCTCTTGAAGAGCGCATTGCCCGTTATGGTATGGAGGATTCTTTCGGGGAAATTCTGGTACCTACCGAAGAAGTGGTTGAAATGCGCGGCGGGAAAAAGCGCAAAAGCGAACGCAAATTCTTCCCGGGTTATGTCCTGGTGCAGATGGAGATGAATGATGATACCTGGCACCTGGTCAAGGATGCACCACGGGTACTGGGCTTTATCGGCGGCAAGAAAGATGAGCCGGCTCCAATTTCTGATAAAGAAGTCGATGCGATTCTGAATCGTATTCAGGAAGGTACTGACAAACCGAGACCTAAAGTCCTGTTTGAAGTGGGTGAGCTGGTACGTATTATCGACGGCCCGTTTAACGACTTCAACGGTGTAGTTGAAGAAGTGGATTACGACAAGAGCAGAATGCGCGTCTCAGTAAGCATCTTTGGTCGTTCCACACCGGTTGATCTGCAGTTTATCCAGGTCGAAAAAGCTTAATACTTATTTACACAATACCGCTATAGTTAAAAAACTATAGCGGTATTGCTATTTGTCGGGTATAATACCCGGCTGCATTAACAGGGGAGCCTATACTGATTCAATTCAGGGCGTTATTACCCAAACGAGGAAATTATGGCTAAAAAAATCGAAGCATATATTAAATTGCAGGTACCTGCGGGTTCTGCAAATCCTAGTCCACCAGTAGGCCCGGCTCTGGGTCAGCACGGTGTTAACATTATGGAATTCTGTAAGGCATTTAATGCTAAAACAGACGGCCTGGAAAAAGGCATGCCCGTTCCTGTTGTTATTACAGTATTTAATGACCGTAGCTTTACCTTTATTACCAAAACACCGCCTGCTGCTGTTCTGTTAAAGAAAGCCGCCGGTATTCCAAAAGGTTCTGGTGTTCCAAACCGTGACAAGGTGGGTACAGTTAACCGTGAGCAGTTAGAAGAAATTGCCACGATTAAAATGCCTGATCTCTCTGCTGCCGATATGGATGCAGCGGTACGTACAATTGCCGGTACGGCAAGAAGTATGGGACTTAATACAGAGGGAGTGAAGTAACATGGCCAAGTTAACCAAAAGACAGAAAGTCATTGCAGAAAAAGTCGAACCTGGAAAATTATACGGTTTTGATGAAGCGGTTGAGTTACTTAAGTCTCTGCCTCATTCCAAATTTGAAGAGTCTGTAGACATAAGCATTAATCTGGGTATTGACCCTCGTAAATCCGACCAGAATGTCCGTGGTGCCAGCGTGCTTCCAAATGGTACTGGTAAAGACGTTCGCGTTGCGGTATTTGCTCAGGGCGATAATGCCGAAAAAGCCAAAGAAGCCGGTGCTGATGTGGTCGGTTTTGAAGACCTGGCTGCTCAGGTTAAAGGCGGCGACATGAACTTTGACGTGGTTATTGCCACACCGGATGCTATGCGGGTTGTTGGTCAGTTAGGTCAGATCCTGGGACCACGCGGTCTGATGCCTAACCCTAAAGTGGGTACCGTTACACCTGATGTAACCACTGCAGTTAAAAATGCTAAAGGCGGCCAGGTTCGTTTCCGTGCGGACAAGGGTGGTATCGTTCATTGCTCAATCGGCAAGATTAGTTTTGATGCAGACGCCTTAAAAGGCAACCTGGAAGCACTGATTACTGACCTGCAGAAAGCCAGGCCGGCCTCTGCCAAAGGCGTCTATTTAAAGAAGATCAGCGTCTCAACGACTCATGGTCCAGGCCTGGCAATTGAACAGGGTAGTGTTGCTACCAAATAAAAAAGAACTTTGGTTTACCATTAAGCATCCAGCTTGCCTCGCAAGAGCTTGTGGTAAACGTCAAAGACCGTAGGTGAAAGCTTTAAGGCGCTTTCTTAATCGTTTTCCTGACCGGAAACAGCCTGCGCAGACGGTGAACAATTAAGCTCTTCGGATGCTAAAAATCATCGTTTAGTTGTTGCAAAAACAACAACCGGTAAAAGAGAATTTATCAATTACAGATAAATTCCTGTCCTGCAACCGATCAATGGATGTTTTTGAATCCAGTGATCATAAACGAGAGGTGAGTACTAAGTGGCTTTATCTATTGAAGGTAAAAAAGCGATTGTAGCAGAAGTTGCTGCAGTTGCCGCTGAAGCACACTCTGTCGTAGGTGCCGATTATCAGGGTATTGATGCAAACGATATGAACGAATTACGCGCGAAAGCTCGTGCAGACGGCGTTTATCTGCGTGTTGTTAAAAATACCCTGGCAAGACGTGCTGTTGAGGGAACCGATTTCGAATGTATCAAAGATGACCTGACAGGTTCTCTGGTTCTGGCTTTTTCAGAAGAAGATCCAGGTGCAGCAGGTCGTGTTATCGTTGATTTCATGAAAGACAATGACAAGCTTCAGGTCAAAATCGTCTCTGTAGGCGGTAAATTAATGACCCCTGAAGACGTTAAGATGCTTGCTAAAATGCCTACTAAAGATCAGGCCATTAGTATGCTGATGTCTGTTATGAAAGCACCTGTTACGAAATTTGTTCGTACTCTGGCAGAGCCACACGCTAAACTGGTTCGTACTGTCGCGGCTGTCCGCGATCAGAAAGAAGCGGGTTAAGCAGTTAGCTTGGCACTACGAAAGATTAAATTATTAATGGTAAACCAATCGATTATTCAGCAAGACCTGTTTTTTTAAGAATCAGCAATGCGGAATAATCAAAAAAATTTTGGAGTTAAAAATGGCTGTAACTAAAGACGAAATGTTAGAAGCAATTGCTAATATGACCGTAATGGAAGTTGTTGAACTGGTTGAAGCAATGGAAGAAAAATTTGGCGTATCTGCTGCAGCTGCAGTAGCTGCTGCTCCTGCAGCTGCTGGTGATGCTGGTGGCGCTGCTGCTGAACAGACTGAATTTGATGTAATCCTGACTGCTGTTGGTGACAAGAAAGTAAACGTCATTAAGGCTGTTCGTGCGATTACTGGTCTGGGTCTGAAAGAAGCTAAGGGTGTTGTTGACGGCGCTCCTGCACCTGTTAAAGAAGGTGTTGACAAGGCTGAAGCTGAAGACATCAAAAAGCAGCTTGAAGAAGCGGGTGCATCTGTCGAGCTTAAGTAAGACAGAGCGCATCTTTATCGTCCCGCTACTTTAAGTAGCGGGACGATAAAACCGAAACTGGCCGGTGGTTTAGATCTCCGGCCTTTTTCCGTTTCTAAAACAGTTGAAATTAGTAGTTAGAAAGCAGAGACGTTTTAATTATGTATCTTGTTGATTCTTCAGGAATTAGACAGGGTAAATAGTTGAAATAACTCGATAGGGGTCAACTTGATTTAGCCCTGCTTGAAGTTCATATTGGTTGCAGTGAATAATCACAATGCAGCCTGGTATTTTTTACAGAGATTGCTCGGGAAAATAAATGGCCTATTCATTTACAGAAAAAAAACGTATTCGTAAGGATTTTGGAACTTCTAAAGCGGTAATGGAAGTTCCTTACTTACTGGCAATACAACTCGATTCATTCCGTAACTTTTTACAAGCAGAAGCAAACCCTGAAGGCCGCCGTGAAGTCGGTCTGGAAGGTGCTTTCAAATCCGTTTTTCCAATTGTCAGCTTTAACGGCAGTGCCAGTCTGGAATACATCAGCTATCGTCTGGGCAAACCCGCCTTTGATGAAAGAGAATGTCGCACCCGTGGTGTAACCTACTCGGCGCCCTTAAGAGTCAGGCTGCGCCTGGTCATTTACGATAGAGACTCCGGTGCTAAGAAAAAGGTTAAGGACATCCGTGAACAGGAAGTCTTTATGGGTGAAATACCCCTGATGACAGAAACCGGTACCTTTATTATTAATGGTACAGAACGGGTTATTGTCTCCCAGCTGCACAGAAGTCCCGGGGTATTCTTTGATCATGATAAGGGTAAAACCCACTCTTCCGGTAAATTACTCTTTAATGCCCGGGTCATTCCATACCGTGGTTCCTGGCTGGATTTTGAGTTTGATCCAAAAGACAATGTCTTTGTGCGTATTGACCGTCGCCGTAAATTACCTGCTACTATTATATTACGTGCCCTGGGTTATGATACGGAACAGATCCTTGAGATGTTTTTTGATTTTGATGATTTCAAAATCAGTGCCGAGACGGCTGAACTGAAACTGGTTTCTGAAAGAATGCGCGGTGAAACCTTTAACTTTGACATTAAAGATGACAAGGGTAATGTTATCGTCGAAGCTGGTCGTCGTGTGACTGCACGTCATGTACGTCAGATTGAAAAGACCAAAATGAAATACATCGACATGCCGCTGGAACTGCTGCATGGTAAAGCGCTGGCTAAAAACATAGTGGATCCTGAAACCGGAGAAATCATTGCCAATGCCAATGATGAAATTACTGAAGAAATTATAGAAAAACTGCTTAATGCCGGTATTAAGGAAATCCAGACCCTGTACACCAATGAACTGGATGCCGGTCCTTATATTTCTGAAACTCTGCGTATCGACACTTCCAGCACACAGCTGGAAGCACAGGTGGAAATCTACCGCATGATGCGTCCTGGCGAGCCGCCAACCAAAGAAGCCGCAGAAGCCCTGTTTAATAACCTGTTCTTTACAGAAGAGCGTTATGACCTGTCTGCCGTTGGACGTATGAAGTTCAACCGCCGTATCGGCCGTGAAGATCTGACCGGTCCGGGTACTTTATCCAATGAAGATATTATTGCCGTCATTAAAACTCTGCTGGATATTAAAAACGGCAAAGGTATTGTGGATGATATCGATCACCTGGGTAACCGTCGTGTGCGCAGCGTGGGTGAAATGGCAGAAAACCAGTTCCGTGTTGGTCTGGTTCGGGTTGAGCGCGCGGTTAAAGAGCGTCTGACACTGGCTGAAGCCGATAACCTGATGCCTCAGGAACTGATTAATGCCAAGCCGGTTTCCGCAGCGATTAAGGAATTTTTCGGTTCCAGTCAGCTGTCCCAGTTTATGGATCAGAACAATCCCTTATCAGAAATTACCCATAAACGTCGTGTTTCCGCATTAGGCCCTGGTGGTCTGACCCGTGAACGTGCCGGTTTTGAGGTACGTGACGTGCATCCGACCCACTATGGTCGTGTCTGTCCAATTGAAACGCCTGAAGGACCCAATATTGGTCTGATTAACTCGCTGGCGGTTTATGCCCGTACCAATGACTATGGTTTCCTGGAATCCCCTTATCGTAAGATTGTGGATGGCCATGTCACCGATCAGGTGAACTACCTGTCAGCCATTGATGAAGCAGAATTTGTTATTGCACAGGCCAATGCCACGGTGGATGAAAACGGTAAACTGACTGACCCAATGGTTAACTGCCGTCACCTAAATGAATTTGGCACCCAGCCGCCGGAAAAAGTGGACTATATGGATGTATCGCCCAGACAGATTGTCTCGGTTGCGGCTTCCATGATCCCCTTCCTGGAACACGATGATGCTAACCGGGCCTTAATGGGTTCCAATATGCAGCGTCAGGCTGTACCGACCCTGAAAGCGGATAAGCCGCTGGTGGGTACCGGCATGGAGCGCACTGTAGCAAAAGATTCCGGTGTGGCCACTGTGGCTAAACGCGGCGGTATTATTGACAAGGTGGATGCTTCACGTATCGTTATTCGTGTTAATGATGATGAAACCCTGCCAGGTGAATCCGGTGTCGATATCTACAACCTGACCAAGTACACCCGTTCTAACCAGAACACCTGTATAAACCAGCGTCCACTGGTTCAGGAAGGCAATATTATTGCCCGCGGCGATGTGATTGCTGACGGCCCATCCACTGACCTGGGTGAGCTGGCTCTGGGGCAGAACATGATGATTGCCTTTATGCCCTGGAATGGTTATAACTTTGAGGATTCCATTCTGGTCTCTGAACGGATGGTAGACGAAGATCGTTTTACCACCATTCATATTGAAGAACTGACCTGTATTGCCCGTGATACCAAGCTGGGTTCTGAAGAAATTACCTCAGATATTCCTAATGTCGGTGAATCGGCACTGGCCAAGCTGGACGAGTCCGGTATTGTTTATATCGGTGCTGAAGTAAAAGGTGGAGATATTCTGGTTGGTAAGGTGACCCCTAAAGGTGAAACCCAGTTAACACCGGAAGAAAAATTACTGAGAGCCATTTTCGGTGAAAAAGCTTCCGACGTTAAAGACACCTCATTAAGAGTTTCCGGCAGCAAGGTTGGTACCATAATTGATGTGCAGGTCTTTACCCGTGACGGTCTGGAAAAAGACGCCCGTGCCCGTTCTATTGAAGAAGATGCACTGGCAGCTGTACGTAAGGATATGAATGATCAGTACCGGATTGTAGAAGAAGATACCTACAGCCGTGTTGAACGTCTGGTCATTGGTGAAGTGGTTGACGGCGGTCCCGGTATGAAAGCCGGTGACAAAGTGACTAAAGAGCTGCTGGAAGGTCTGGAACAGCGCAGCAAGTGGTTTGATATTACGCTGCGTGATACCGACAAGCAGGAACAGCTGGGTAAACTGGCTGAACAGCTCGAACATGCCCGTACCGACTTTGACGAGCAGTACGAAGAAAAACGTAAGAAGATTGTAGCCGGTGATGATCTGGCTCCCGGCGTACTGAAAATGGTTAAGGTTTACATGGCCGTTAAACGCCGTATTCAGCCGGGCGATAAAATGGCAGGACGTCATGGTAATAAGGGTGTTATTTCCACCATTGTTCCCGTAGAAGATATGCCATACCTGGAAGACGGCCGTACCGTGGATATCGTACTGAACCCGCTGGGTGTACCGTCTCGAATGAATGTCGGACAGGTTCTTGAAACGCACCTGGGCTGGGCAGCACGCGGCCTGGGACTGAAAATCGGTGATATTCTGCAGCAAAAAGCAGAAGAAGCTGAAAAAGTTAAGGAATTACGTGCTTTCCTGGACGAAGTCTATAACAAGAGTGCCGGTACCAGGGAAGATCTCGACAGTCTGACTGATGCGGAGATCATTGAGCTGGCAGGCAACCTGAAAGCCGGCGTGCCTATGGCGACTCCGGTATTTGACGGTGCTGCAGAAAGCGAAATCAAACGCCTGCTGAAACTCGGCGGTAATGACGAGTCCGGTCAGTCCACCCTGTACGATGGCCGTACCGGGGACAAGTTTGATCGTCCGGTAACCGTCGGTTATATGTACATGCTGAAACTGAACCACCTGGTAGACGACAAGATGCACGCCCGTTCTACCGGCCCATACAGCCTGGTGACCCAGCAGCCATTGGGCGGTAAGGCACAGTTCGGTGGTCAGCGCTTCGGGGAAATGGAAGTCTGGGCACTGGAAGCCTACGGCGCAGCCTATACTTTGCAGGAAATGCTGACAGTTAAGTCCGATGACGTAGCCGGCCGTACCAGAATGTACAAAAACATCGTAGACGGCGACCACCGCATCGATGCCGGCATGCCCGAGTCCTTTAACGTATTACTAAAAGAAATACGTGCCCTGGGCATAGACATCGAACTGGAACAGGTCGACTAACTACAGAAACTCTTTAGTCTTTTTCTTAACACTTAACACTTAACACTTAGCACTTAGCATTTAACGCTTAACGCTAAAAAAAGACTAAAGACATTCTGAAACAAAAATTCTGAGAGAGCGTTATTTACGCCCCCTCACATGGCGCATCACTAGAGGATACCAAGTTGAAAGATTTATTAAATCTCATAAAACAGCAAAATCAATTCGATGATTTTGACGCCATCCGTATAGGACTAGCTTCACCCGCCAAGATTAAATCCTGGTCATACGGTGAGGTTAAAAAACCCGAAACTATTAATTATCGTACCTTCAAGCCGGAAAGAGACGGCCTGTTCTGTGCCAAGATCTTTGGCCCAGTTAAAGATTTCGAATGCTTGTGTGGTAAATACAAGCGCCTTAAGCACCGCGGTGTTATCTGTGAAAAATGTGGTGTAGAAGTCACCCAGTCCAAGGTTCGTCGTGACCGTATGGGCCACATTGAGCTGGCCAGTCCGGTAGCCCACATCTGGTATTTAAAATCACTGCCTTCCCGTATGGGCCTGCTGCTGGATATGACCCTGCGTGATATTGAGCGGGTACTGTATTTTGAAGCCTTTGTGGTTATTGACCCCGGTATGACCACTCTGGAGAAAAACCAGATCTTATCTGATGAACAATACCTGGATGCCATTGAAGAATACGGTGACGATTTTGATGCCCGTATGGGTGCCGAAGCGGTACGTGAACTGCTGAAAGCTATCAATATCACCAAGGAAATTGCGCATATCCGTGAAGAAATGGCGGGTACCGAATCAGAAACCAAATTAAAGAAATTTTCCAAGCGCCTGAAGCTGCTGGAAGCCTTTAATGATTCCAACAACCTGCCTGAATGGATGGTTATGACCATTCTGCCGGTTCTGCCGCCGGATTTACGTCCCCTGGTGCCTCTGGAAGGCGGTCGTTTTGCCACCTCTGATCTAAATGATCTATATCGCCGTGTCATTAACCGTAATAACCGTCTGAAGCGTTTATTAGAGCTTAATGCTCCGGATATTATTGTCCGTAATGAAAAGCGTATGCTGCAGGAGTCTGTTGACGCCCTGCTGGATAATGGTCGTCGCGGTCGTGCCATTACCGGTTCCAACAAGCGTCCACTGAAATCCCTGGCTGATATGATTAAGGGTAAGCAGGGTCGTTTCCGTCAGAACCTGCTGGGTAAACGGGTGGATTACTCCGGTCGTTCCGTTATTGTTGTTGGACCGACTCTGCGTCTGCATCAGTGCGGTCTGCCCAAGAAAATGGCTCTGGAATTATTCAAGCCCTTTATATTCAGCAAGCTGGAATTACGCGGCCTGGCGACAACCATTAAAGCCGCCAAGAAAATGGTGGAACGGGAAGGCCCGGAAGTCTGGGATATCCTGGAAGAAGTCATTCGTGAACATCCGGTTATGCTTAACCGTGCACCAACACTGCACCGTCTGGGTATCCAGGCTTTTGAACCAGTGCTGATTGAAGGTAAAGCCATTCAGCTGCATCCGCTGGTCTGTACCGCGTTTAATGCTGACTTTGACGGTGACCAGATGGCTGTGCATATTCCACTGTCTATTGAAGCGCAGCTGGAAGCCCGTTCCCTGATGATGGCCTCCAATAATATTCTGTCACCGGCCAATGGTGAGCCTATTATTGTACCTTCTCAGGACGTGGTACTGGGTCTTTACTATATGACCCGTGAGCTGATCAACTCCAAAGGTGAAGGCATGATGTTTGCCGATGCCATGGAAGCGGAACGTGCGTTTGAAACCGGCCATGCGGTATTACATGCCAGGGTTAAAACCCGTATTACCGAATATCTGAAAGATGACAATGGTGAACTGGTTGAACACACCCGTGTAGTGGATACTACTGTAGGCCGTTCCATTTTATCTAAAATCCTGGCACCAGGCCTAAGCTTTGATTTAATGAACAAGGATTTAACCAAAAAATCCATTTCTGCCTTAATTAACGCCTGCTACCGTGAAGTCGGGCTGAAAGAAACTGTTATTTTTGCTGACCAGCTGATGTATACCGGTTTTTCTTATGCGGCCCGTTCCGGTGCTTCCTTTGGTGTCAACGACATGGTGATCCCGCAAGCGAAATACTCCATTATTGAAAAAGCGGAAAAAGAAGTTCAGGAAATTCAGGAACAGTATGAATCCGGTCTGGTGACTAATGGCGAACGCTATAACAAGGTAATTGATATCTGGTCTCATGCCAATGAGGAAGTCGCCAAGGCCATGATGGAAATCCTGGAATTTGATGAAATCGAAATTGATTATGTACCAACTTCTCCAGTGTCCGGTAAACCCTTAAAAGAAATCGTACCCGATGATATTAAGGGTACCATTCCGGATAAAGGTGATGTGATTAAACAGACTTCCTTTAACTCGGTCTACATGATGGCTGACTCTGGAGCTCGTGGTAGTGCCGCTCAGATCAGACAGCTGGCCGGTATGCGTGGTCTGATGGCCAAGCCGGACGGTTCCATTATTGAAACGCCCATTACGGCAAATTTCCGTGAAGGTCTGAGCGTACTGCAGTACTTTATTTCTACTCACGGTGCTCGTAAAGGTCTGGCCGATACCGCACTGAAAACTGCAAACTCCGGTTACCTGACTCGTCGTCTGGTAGACGTTGCCCAGGATCTGGTCGTGGTTGAAGATGACTGCGGAACCGAACAGGGTGTTATGGTCCAGTCACTGATTGAAGGTGGTGATGTGGTTGAACCCTTACGTGAAAGAGTACTGGGTCGTATTGTAGCTGAAGATGTTATTAAGGCCAACAGCGATGAAGTCATTATTCCCAAGGGCACTCTGCTGGATGAAGCCTGGTGTGAACAACTGGATGAACTGGGTGTGGATCATATGAAGGTTCGCTCACCCATTTCCTGTGAAACCCGCTTTGGTATCTGTGCCACCTGTTATGGTCGTGATCTGGCCCGCGGGCACAAGGTCAATATGGGTGAAGCGGTCGGTGTTATTGCCGCCCAGTCTATTGGTGAACCCGGTACCCAGCTGACCATGCGTACCTTCCACATTGGTGGTGCGGCTTCTCGTTCTGCGTCGGTAAGCAGTATTGAAATTAAGACCAGCGGTACAATCCGTCTGCATAATATCAAGACAGTGACCCAGGAAAACGGCAATATTGTGGCGGTTTCCCGTTCCGGTGAACTGACTGTGGTTGATACTCATGGCCGTGAACGTGAACGTTATAAAGTGCCTTATGGTGCGGTGCTGACGGTCACCGATGGTTCTGAAGCCAAAGGCGGTGATGTGATTGCCACCTGGGATCCTCATACCCATCCGGTTATTACTGAAGTGGCCGGTGTGGTCAAGTTTATTGACTTTATTGACGGGGTCACCGTTAATAAGGAAACCGATGCGATTACCGGTCTGAGTTCCCTGGTGGTTATTGATCCCAAGCAGCGCAGCGGCAGTGCCAAAGACCTGCGTCCAATGGTTAAACTGATTGATGCAGACGGTAATGATCTGAATATTGTCGGTACTGACATTCCAGCCCAGTACGCTTTACCTGCCGGCGCGATTGTAAACCACGCCGATGGTGATACGGTAATGGTTGGTGATGCGGTTGCCCGTATTCCTCAGGAATCATCCAAGACCAAGGATATTACCGGTGGTCTGCCCCGGGTTGCGGATCTGTTTGAGGCCAGAAAACCCAAGGAATCTTCCATTCTGGCTGAAATTTCAGGTGTGGTAAGCTTTGGTAAAGAGACCAAGGGTAAGCAGCGTCTGGTGATTACGCCTAAGGAAGGCAAGCCATATGAAGAACTGCTGCCCAAGTGGCGTCACATTAATGTCTTTGAAGGTGAATCGGTAGAAAAGGGTGAGGTCATTTCCGATGGTGCGCCCAATCCGCATGATATCCTGCGTCTGAAAGGCGAACAGGAACTGGCTAACTACATTGTTAATGAAGTTCAGGAAGTTTATCGTCTGCAGGGTGTAAAAATTAATGACAAGCACATTGAAGTCATTATCCGTCAGATGATTAAACGTGCTGAAATTCTTAACCCCGGTGACACTAACTTTATTAAGGGTGAGCAGGTTGAATTTGCAGCCATTATTGAAGAAAACGAACGAGTAGAAAAAGAAGGTAAACTGCCTGCAACATTCGAAAGACTGCTGCTGGGTATTACCAAGGCTTCTCTGGCAACAGAGTCCTTTATTTCTGCAGCGTCCTTCCAGGAAACCACCCGGGTACTGACAGAAGCATCCGTCAGCGGCAAGGTGGATGATCTGCGCGGATTGAAAGAAAACGTTATTGTTGGTCGCCTGATACCTGCCGGTACCGGTCTGACCTTCCATAAAGAACGCCGCAAGCGCAGACAGAAGGATAAAGAGCGTTATCAGATGCAGTCAGAAATGAGTAAGCTGGACGCCTAAAACGGCACAGAGCATTCATCTTTTGCACCAGTTCGGCGTTATTTCCGTACTCGAATGGTCGCGTATTAATATACGCTCACATTCTCCGTGCGGAAATGCCTTGATCTGGCACAAAATCTAAATACTCTGAGCCGTTTTATTTTTTGATAATTTAAACCTTGACAAATATAAGAACATCCCTTATATTTGTCCGTCTTTCAGGCCGGGGCGTTCCCGGCCTGTTGTTTATTGTGTGGAGAAGAAAGTTTATGGCAACTACCAACCAATTGGTACGTAAACCACGTAAACGTCAAATAACAAAGAGTAATGTACCCGCTCTGCAGGCCTGTCCTCAGCGTCGTGGTGTATGTACTCGTGTTTATACAACAACACCAAAAAAACCAAATTCGGCTTTAAGAAAAGTTGCTCGTGTACGCCTGACCAGTGGCTATGAAGTTTCTACCTATATCGGTGGTGAAGGACATAACCTGCAGGAACACAGCGTGATTCTGATCCGTGGTGGTCGTGTTAAAGATTTACCTGGTGTTCGTTATCATACAGTACGTGGTACTCTGGATACTGCCGGTGTGGATGATCGTCGTCAAGGTCGTTCCAAATACGGTACTAAACGTCCAAAATCTTAATTTATTAAAATAGTAAATTAATAAAGCGCATACAGGGCTGAAATGTTGGGTAATAGCTTCGTCTATTATCTTCCTGTGACATCCCCTGTAAGTATTCTAGAAATTAAGACAGTGCTCTGATTTAATAACAAGCTAAGACTGTCAAATAGAGAAGGTAATTACCTATGTCTAGGAGAAGAGCCGCAGTAAAACGCGAAATTCTACCTGATCCCAAGTTTGGGGATATAAGCCTGGCCAAGTTCATCAATATTATTATGTTCAGCGGCAAAAAATCCGTTGCTGAAAAAATTGTTTATGGTGCTCTGGACATTGTCGTTGAGAAAACCAAAGGTGAGCCAGTCGAACTGTTTAACAAAGTGATTGAAAATATCCGTCCTACCGTCGAAGTAAAATCCCGTCGTGTCGGTGGTGCAACCTACCAGGTACCTGTAGAAGTTCGTGCAGAACGTCAGGCTACATTAGGTATGCGCTGGTTAGTTGATGCTGCCAGAAAACGTGGTGAAAAATCCATGGGCCGCAGACTGGCCGGTGAAATGCTGGATGCTCTGGAAAATAAGGGTTCCGCTGTCAAGAAACGTGAAGATACTCACCGTATGGCAGAAGCGAACAAAGCATTCGCACATTACCGTTGGTAAAAAAGTAGTAAGTCTTAAGTCGAAAGTCTTAAGTCAGATTAGAGGGCGATTCATTCTTCTGGAAGGATTCGCCCTTTTTGCATTAAACCTAAATTAATCAGTTCAACCTAGTGCTATGGACATTCGCACTAGGTTGAACTGATTGATTTAGGTTGAATCCTTAAGAGGTTTATAAAGTGGCACGTAAAACTCCGATTACTCGCTATCGCAATGTAGGCATTATGGCTCACATTGATGCTGGTAAAACGACAACCACAGAACGTATTCTGTACTACACTGGTGTGTCTCATAAAATCGGTGAAGTGCATGATGGTGCCGCGACCATGGACTGGATGGAGCAGGAGCAGGAGCGGGGAATTACCATTACCTCGGCCGCTACGACCTGTTTCTGGAAAGGTATGGATAACCAGTTTGAAGCACATCGTATTAATATTATTGATACGCCCGGACACGTGGATTTCACCATTGAGGTGGAACGTTCCCTGCGGGTACTGGATGGTGCGGTAGCGGTTTTCTGTGCCGTAGGCGGTGTGGAGCCTCAGTCAGAAACTGTCTGGCGTCAGGCTAATAAATATGAAGTTCCCCGAATGGCCTTTGTCAATAAAATGGACCGTTCCGGGGCTGATTTTCTGCGCGTAGTAGAACAGATTAAAACCCGTCTGGGATCAACACCGGTACCGATACAGTTACCCATTGGTGCGGAAGAGAACCTGGAAGGCCTGGTAGACCTGGTGAAAATGAAAGCCATCTACTGGGAAAAAGAAAATATGGGTATCAACTATGAAGAGCGGGATATCCCTGAAAACATGGTTGAACTGTGTGAAGAATGGCGTGAAAATCTGGTTGAATCAGCTGCAGAAGCCAATGAAGAACTGATGGATAAGTACCTTGAAGGCGAGCAGCTTTCAGAAGAAGAAATCCACCAGGGTATTCGTGAACGTTGTCTGAAGACTGAAATTGTGCCGGTCTGCTGCGGCAGTGCTTTTAAGAATATTGGTGTACAGGCCATGCTCGATGCCATTGTGCATTATCTGCCTTCACCGACAGAAGTTAAGGCCATTACCGGTGTTCTTGATGATAAAAATGAAACAGAAGCGGAACGTCATGCTTCCGATGATGAACCTTTTGCTGCTCTGGCCTTTAAAATTGCTACCGATCCCTTTGTTGGAACTTTAACCTTTTTCAGGGTGTATTCCGGGATACTGAAATCCGGTGACAGCCTGTATAACTCGGTTAAAGGCAAAAAAGAACGGATTGGCCGTATTCTGCAAATGCATTCCAATCACCGTGAGGAAATCAAAGAAGTGCGTGCAGGCGATATTGCGGCGGCAGTGGGTCTGAAAGATGTCACTACCGGTGATACCTTATGTGATCCGAATAATATTATTGTTCTGGAACGTATGGAGTTTCCGGAGCCGGTTATTTCAGTAGCCGTTGAACCGAGAACCCAGGCCGACCAGGAAAAAATGGGTATTGCTCTGGGCAAACTGGCCCATGAAGACCCTTCCTTTAGGGTTAAAACCGATGAGGAATCGGGGCAGACCATTATTTCCGGAATGGGCGAGCTGCATCTGGATATTATTGTTGACCGCATGCAGCGGGAATTTGGCGTAGAAGCCAATGTTGGTGCCCCGCAGGTGGCCTATCGGGAAACTATCCGTAAAAAAGTGGAAGCCGAAGGCAAGTTTATTCGCCAGTCCGGTGGCCGCGGCCAGTACGGTCATGTCTGGTTACGCCTGGAACCGCAGGAAGGTTATGAATTTGTTAACGAGATTGTCGGCGGTACCGTACCCAAGGAATATATTGGTGCGGTAGATAAGGGCATCCAGCAACAGATGCAGAACGGTGTTATTGCCGGATTCCCGCTGGTGGATATTAAGGCGACCCTGTTTGACGGTTCCTACCATGATGTCGATTCCAATGAAATGGCCTTTAAAATTGCCGGTTCCTACGCCCTGCGTGAAGGGGCCAAAATGGCTGAACCAGTGCTTCTGGAACCCATGATGAAAGTTGAAGTGGTCACGCCGGAAGATTATATGGGTGATGTTATGGGCGACTTAAACCGTCGTCGCGGCATTGTAGAGGGTATGGAAGACGGTCCGGCCGGTAAGATCATTCATGCCGATGTACCACTGTCGGAAATGTTCGGCTATGCCACAGATCTGCGCTCTGCGACTCAGGGCCGTGCCAGCTACTCCATGGAGTTCAGTAAATATTCTGAAGCCCCGGCCAGTGTAGTGGAAACGATTGTTAAGAAGCACGGGTAACTAACTCGGCGAAATAAAAAGCACCAAAAAAACAAATTTTTCGTGTCTTCTGCCTGAATATATGGTATAAGATGCGGCAAATGTTACAAGCATCCCCGGACGGTTGTGTTAAACAGCCTCAGATCCGGGTTTGTAAACAATTCGGTGAAAATGTTTTTAACAAATAGTTAGTGTAAAAATAATTAATTAATAGAAAGTTCAGGATAAAGCCATGTCTAAAGAAAAATTTGAACGTACAAAACCCCATGTGAACGTTGGTACAATTGGCCACGTTGACCATGGTAAAACCACATTAACCGCAGCCATGACCAAGTGTATGGCCGAAAAGCACGGCGGTGAAGCCAGAGCTTTTGATCAGATTGACTCTGCGCCGGAAG
>JALUZF010000274.1 GCA_027012135.1 Gammaproteobacteria bacterium | reverse complement strand
AACAGTTACCAGAAAATCATAGGGGAAAATAATCACAAACCATTTATTCTTATTTTATGGTCAATAGAGTGTCCGCCGTGCTATGAAGAATTAAAGTTTCTGGGTCAGTACCTTAAACAACATAAAAAACTGTCAATGGTTTTTGTGTCAACCGATCCTCTCAGTGAGCTAAACTATGTGCAGGCATTTATACAGGAGGTACAACTGGACAATCAGGAACACTGGATTTATGCTTCAGAATCCCGGCGTAAGCTGGACTATAGTATAGACCCGCACTGGTATGGTGAGTTGCCAAGAAGTTATTTTTTTTTACCCTGTCAAAAACGTCTGTCTCATAGCGGTCAGTTAGTGCATAAGGAGTTAGAACAGTTTAACAAACAGGCAGAAGCAGTAGAATGTTCCAACATCCTGGAAAATTAAAGCATTTTACTGATAATGGTATTTTTACCGGCACTTTTAGCCTGATAAAGTAATTTATCTGCTTCATGGTAAATATACTCAGGTTCATTGTCATGTGAACTGATACTTAATAAACCTGTGGATATGGTGATAGCTGCTGTAAGTCTCGGGTTATCTTTTGTGCTGTATAACTGCTCGGTTTCTTCCCGTATCTGATTGCATAACAGTAATGCATCTGTCTCGTTATTAGAATAAAACAATATGCCAAATTCTTCTCCACCTAAACGAAAAGCATAATCACTGGAACGTTTTAAGCGACTTTGAATAATTTCTGCAACGGCTTTTAAAACAAAGTCCCCCTGAGCATGACCATAATTATCATTATAGATTTTAAAATCATCGATATCGATAATGGCAAAATTCAGCAGTGACTGCTTGTTTGCAGTGGAAAACAGCAACTGTGAAAAAACGGTATCAAATTTTCTTCGATTAAATAACCCGGTCAGGGCATCGGTCAGGGAGAGTAATTCCAGTTGCTGATGCTTTTCTTCCAGCTGGCTGATATCCAGCATAATACCTACCAGGCCAATAACCACTCCGGCCTCGTTCTCAAGGGTGGATTTATAGAACATAAAAGTACGCTGTTTGCCGTCAGCACAACTGACGGTGGCCTTGTATTCCTGTTTGCCGGGATTATCGAATAAATTCTGATCGGCCTGCATATAGATTTCAGCCAGTTCTCGGGGAATTTCGTCAGGTAAATCCAGCAAGGATTTATTGATGATATTTTCCTTGTGGATCCCCAGAATCATATCGGCAAAGGCATCATTGCAATTTCGATATATGCCATTGGTATCTTTATAAAAAACAGGACTGGGAATGGTATCAAGCAGAATCTTCAAAAACTGTGAGCTTTCGAAAAATTCTCTCTTGATTTCTTCAAACTCAGATAAGATATTGTTTTCACTGGCAAGAAGCTTATCAGTTGTCTGATCAGAGGGATTTTCCAAATGATTGTTCTCGAATTAGTGTAAGTTTTATGTAACAATTTCAGCTTCAGCCTGTTTGACCCTAATTATCCACAGCTACTCCAGATCATTTCAGTTTATGCTGAATAATTAATTATTATTATTCTTTCTATAGTATAGATGGAATTAATAAATTTTTTAATATTTTACTGAATCAGGCTAAAATAATTGGCCTGAAATTGGTGTTTTAGGTGGCATTTTCACGGATTCTTTGCCATAGTTAAGTTAATAATAAAAATAATGATTAATTCAGCTCTTTTCCCTTAACTTTCACCTTAAAAAGCAGGCATAAAGAGTGACTATTTTTTAACCGGGATAATGAATATTTTATAATGCAATTGCCTTTTGTTTTCCAGAAAAAAAATAAAAGAGGTCTTATTGGTGTTGATATTCAGCCTCAGGGTATAGCTGTTGCTCACATATTGTTTGCAGAAAAGCCCGGTAACAAACCCGTTTTAAAACAATGTGCTTTTCAGGCCTGTGATCCGGATTCCCCGGAAGATAAATTACTCACTTTAAAAAAACTATTATCCAGTTTTCCCATCAAAAATTTTTACTGTAATGCATCAATAGGCCAGCTGGCTTATGAACTGCTGCTTATTGATGCTCCAAAGGTTGAATCCAGTGAATTAAAACAGGCTGTACGCTGGCGTATTAAGGAACAACTGCCTTATCAGGTTGATGATGCAGTGATTGATGTTTTTGAGATCCCGGGCCAGCCGGTTAACCGGCAGCAGTTAATGTATGTGGTTTCTGCTTTACAGTCTGATATTGATGAGCAGGCCGAGCTTTTAAAACAGGCTGGGCTGGATATTCAGTCCATAGATATTTATGAATTAGTACAGCGTAATATAGCCGCCATTATGCCTGAGGATAAAGAAGGCCTGGTGCTGCTGAAAATTGATACTAAGGGTGGTTTATTAACCATTACCCGTAATGGCACCCTCTACCTGACCCGCAATATTGATTTTAATATAAACCGGCTTCGAGTGGCGCTTGAACAGTCTGAGATAGATCAGGAAAGTGAAATAACACTGTCACTTGATGAGTTGGAAGAGCAGTCTGATACAGATAATAACATAAATAATACAATTAACCTGCAAAATGAGCCAGCCAGCTCTGCTGCTGAGATAAACCAGGAGACGGCAGCACTTTCTGAGCGCAGCAAAGCGATTATTGATGAACTGATTCTTGAAATTCAACGTTCACTGGATTATTACGTCAGTCATTTTAATCAGCGGCCCGTGACAAAAATTGTTTTTGCTCCCATGGAACCACAGGCAGAAGACGTTATAAATTATATTCATGAAATGTTAGGTATAAAAACAGAGATTGTGGACTTTAACCGTTACCTCAGTGTTAAAGCTGCTCTGGAAAATTCTCTGCAGGTTCAGTGTTTTAACGCAATTGGTCTGGCATTACGCCAGGATGAAGTATAGGGCTGACAGAAAATATGCAGCAGCAGATTAACTTATATCAACCCGATGATGCCTCAGTCAGTGAACCTTTTTCAACCCGGGCAATGCTGGTCGTGATTATTATTACTTTGCTTTTAATGGTTTCTTTCTATGTTGTGCTGCTGTGGAAAAAAGAACAGCTTCAGAGTGATATTAACGAATTAAGAATGCAGAGCGAACAAACTCAGGCAATAGTGGAAAAACTGGAACAGACCGTCAGTAAATTAACGGATTCGAAAAAGGAAAAACAGCAGCTGGCCTATCTGAAAAAAATGTATGCCAGTAAACAAAGAGCTCTGGATGAACTATCCAGCATGGTCAGCGGTAATAGTAAAGGTCTGTCCAGTTATTTTGCTGCGCTGGCTAGAAAAAACATGGAAACCGTCTGGTTCGATACCATTAATGTCTATTCAGGCGGTAAAGAGATACTTCTTGAAGGGCAGACAACCGATGCCCGGAATCTGCCTGTACTGGTCAGTTCACTAAAAGATGAATCTGCGTTTCAGGGGGTTAATTTTCGCATGTTTAAAGCACAGCGTGACGATAAAAAACCGGTTTTGAATTTTGTTCTGAAGACAGAAATAGAAACTTCTGAAAACTCACAGAATCCTTAAAGTTGAATCGATATGAACAAACAGTTAAATGTAATCAATGATTTAATTAACAAACTGTCAACCCGGGAGCGGATTCTTGTTTTAACTGGATTTCTGGCGGTTATCTATATTGCCTGGGGTACTTTTTTAATTACTCCCATAATAAAAGCCAATACTGCTTTAAATATGCAGTTTCAGACAATAAAACAACAAATGTCTGACCTGGAAAAGCGCCATGTGATAGCTTCTGATTTACTGGCTCAATCCAGACGCAAACAGTTAGTGCGTGAAATTGGCCAGGTGGAACAGAAAATAAATAATTTTAATAGCCAGATCAGCCAACGCCTGCAGGGCAGGGTAGCCCCGGAAGAAATGGCTGGTTTATTAAATGATGTACTGCAGAAAAATCATAAACTTGAACTGATTCAGATAAACAACCTGGAGGCAGAACCGTTTATTACTCAGAATAAAACCGATCAGAAAGAATCCATTGATCCTGATCTGGTCGGAATCTATCGACATTCTATGGAAATGGAATTACAGGGTGCTTATCTGGATATACTGGACTACTTACAGGAACTCGAAGCATTACAGTGGAAAATATTCTGGGATGACGTCAAAATGGACGTGCAGGAATACCCTGTTGTCAGGGTCAATATTAAAGTGCATACTTTCAGCCTGAAAGACGGGTGGCTAAGTGTATGAATAAATATTATTCTGTAATTTTGTTCTGTCTGTCAGCTGCAGCCGCTGTTGATGCTCAGGAGGTTTTAACGGATCCAACCCGTCCTGCATTATATGCAGAAAAACTTTCAGTGAACTCAAATGATATACAGAAAAGCGAATTTAATGTTTCACAAATCTATACGAATTCTAAAAAAAAACTGGCCACCATTAATGGACAAAAGGTGAGTACTGGAGAATGGGTGGAAGATGCCCAGGTTATTGCAATTAATACGACCAGTGTTGATTTGCTTGTTAATGGTAAACTAAAAAAAATTTCAATTATACCGTCCTTTAAGAGGTACAAGAAGTAGCCTGATGATAAATAAAGTCTCAAATTTTCAATATTTATTATTCTCTTTCAGCTTTATAGTGATGCTTATCAGCGGCTGCGCACTGGAAAAAGAATTACCTCCGGCAAGAGATCTGTCAGAACTGGATCAGACGTTCGATAAGGCGCTTGAAGAGAATAAGAGAATAGCCGAACAGCCGCAAAAGCTGATTTCCGTTGCTGATACCCAAAAAGAACATGAAATCGTATTAAATGCCCTTTTACCTCCTGTGACGAATCAGATACCCCGGGAAAACCGCTTTAATGTTATTGTTAATGAATTGCCGGCCAGAGAATTTTATATGGGCCTGGTGGAAGATACGCCCTTTAATATTATTGTTAATCCGGGCGTGCAGGCCAATATTACCCTGAATCTGAAAAACGTGACGGTTGATGAGGTAATGGATATTGTCCGTGAGGTTTACGGCTTTGATTATAAGATAAAAGGTAATAATTATTTTGTTTATCCTAACTCACTGCAGACCAAATTGTTTAGAATCAATTACCTGAATTTATCCAGAAAGGGCTCATCATCCATTGATGTCAGCTCAGGACAAATTACCAAAACGGTTAATAATACTAATGGTTCATCTTCAGGCAATAGCCGGGGTGGGTACAATAGCGCGCAAAATACAACAGCCAATACCAAGTTTGGCACCCAGTTAAAAACAGAATTTAAAGTTGATCTGTGGAAAGAACTGGCTAATTCCTTACGCATTATCATCGGAACAGAAGATGGGCGGGAAATTGTGGTTAATCCGCAGACCGGTGTGGTTTTAATTAAAGCCATGCCGGAAGAGTTATCAAGAGTTGAAGAGTTTCTGGAAGCTACTCAAATGATTGTAGGACGTCAGGTACTTCTGGAAGCCAAGATAGTTGAA
>JALUZF010000273.1 GCA_027012135.1 Gammaproteobacteria bacterium | reverse complement strand
AGGGAACTGTTTCTATCTGCTCAACCCGGTTCTGCGGACCATTCGGCGGCGCCCATAAAGCGTCATCCGGGGCACGGGTGATCGGCTTCCACCGGTGTTCCGGCGGCAGGTGGAAGCGAATGCGACGAATCAGATTATGGTGGGGATAGCCGCCGTGAATGTTGATATCAACACCGCTGTCAATGTCCTCGATAATATTCCAGGCTGAACTCCACTGCAGGGTGATATGGCGGATATTGCGCACCCTGCTCTCCGCCAGCAAACAGTCGTAGGCCCGGGCCAGGCGAACATAGCCATTGCCCTTTTTCCCCTTGTTCCAGGCCCCGTCCACCACCAGTCCCCGCGCCGAGCATTGGAGCGCATTTTCCATGACAAGCGCATGGCGCCCGGCCTGTAACAGGGCGACATTCTCCACCCGGCAATGACGTGCCCACTGCAACGACAAAAGATCAACCTCCGTATCCGGAAACCGGTTTTCATAATCGTAGCGCACCTCATCAATGGAGTGGCCGGGAATATCCAGGGTAATCGTCAGATCGGCGATGATCACATCATGTACCAGCCGGGGCAGAAAGATTTCCGTCACCTCTTTTGGAAAACTCAAGAAAAACTGCCGGGCAAATCGTAATTCATTGGTGGCCGCTCTGCGAAATGGCACCATGGTCTGCCGAATATAGGGATATTTTTTACACCACCGTTTACTGCCTATCGCAGTGCAGAACTGTTGATCATTGGGTCGGCGCAGGAGCAGAACAGACTGCTCACCAGCATAGACTTCGGGTAATTGCACCTCGGCAACCGACTGACCAGGCCTGATATCCTCCGCCGGCATCGCAATCTTTTTCCCTCGCAGGCCTTCAATCGCCAGCACCGCCTTGTCTTTGCTCTGTAACCTTGCTTTAAGGATGGTTGTACCGCGACCGGCGCCGCGCATGGTCAGCAGAGACCGATTGATGACAAGCGGAGTACGGATATCCAGCACTCCGGCCGGAAGCTGAATCACACTGTGCGCCGGGACCGTTGCCAGCAATTCGTTCAGGGCCTTGGAATCGTCCAGGCCGTCATCGGGCACCACCCCGTACTGCTTTGCCTTGACGACAAGCGCAAACTTGCATACTCCAACCGGCATTCCCGCCTGGACATCGGGCAGCATGATAACCTGCTCTGAAAACAACAGGGCCAGGATAAAGGCCGCATAGGACATGATCATCAGATATTTCGGCATCCAGCGTGCCAGTCGGTGCGGCACCGGCACGACATTGGAGCTTGAATCCTGGGTTTCCCCGCCTTTTGACCATTTCTGATCGGCAAGGTGGAAAAATGCCCGTATCTTTATTATTGCACCAACCCATTGATTATACAACATAAGAGGGATAGTCAGCATACTGACCGGATGACCGTTGTAG
>JALUZF010000272.1 GCA_027012135.1 Gammaproteobacteria bacterium | reverse complement strand
GCGGGCACAGCGGTTTTTCGGAGTTCAGTCTTACTTCCAAGGTTACAGGTCACCCAAAGCTCTGCGGTATAATCTCCGCCGGCCCCTGAGCTTGGTCGTTAGCCACTGAAAAAATAATATTTGTATCTATTTGATTTTCCAGCTTTAATCCTGTGTAAATTTTCATTCAAAGTGAAATTATAAAATATAAAGTTGATCCAAAGGCATGAGTGTGTAATTATACACACATGGACAGTCGGAAAGTCATTAAATTTATCAAAAAAGCTGGTTGGGTTCACATTAGAACCACCGGTGACCATTGGCATTTTCACCATCCCTCAAAGTCGGGAATAGTTACTGTCCCGCATCCGAAAAAAGATTTACCAATCGGCACCTTAAAAAGCATAGAAAAACAAGCAGGTATTAAGCTAAGGTAGGAGGCTATATATGTCCAGTTATATTGCAGTAGTGCATAAAGACTCCTCAAGTGAATATGGGGTATCTTTTCCTGATTTTCCAGGATGTATTACAGCCGGCAAATCAATTGATGAGGTGAAAAATTTATCAATTGAGGCTTTATCTGGCCACATAAAAACCATGAAAGAATTTGGTGAGAAAATTCCAAATCCTTCCAAATTAGATGATATTGTTGCAGATCCTGACTATTTAGATGCTGTAGCCTTTCTTGTAGTACCGATTCCAGACATAAAGACAAAAACAGTTCGGGTCAACATCACACTTCCAGAAGACATATTGCATAAAATTGATGTCACTGCCAAAAAGAGAGGTATGTCAAGATCATCATTCTTGTCACATGCCGCACAAAATTCAATGAACCATCCGGAACAATAAGAAAAAATGGCTAACAATCGCATTCACACTGACCGCAAACCCTGGCCGGTATTGGTAGGCCGTTGCTCCGATCATCGTTTATCATTTATCAAACTTCTTTACCTCGCAGTTTGCGGCAGGTGATGCGGGTCGTTATTTTAAGGCCTTATTTGAATTTTAAACGGAATGAACGGAATACCCTTTAGAATGGAGATAATCAGCAAGAGCAATACAGATAAGACCATTAAAGGATATTCCAATATCATTAGCGCAGAGACGAGCAGACCGGGCCGCGCGGCCGGGTATTCTCAAACTGATTGAAACAGGTTCTTCATTTTCAACTGAAGGAGTATTGTTTTTAGCATTAACCTGAGTCTTATTTCTTCTGTTTCTTGCCATTTGTTAACCTCAATAGTGTTAGATTGATACTGAAAGTGATATGATATTGACACCATTGATATACCATTTTGAAAGCAGTGTCAATATAATATCAAAATGATACCAAATTGAGGATAAAAGCCGGATAATTGAAAAATAGAGTGAATCAGGAGAAAAGAAGAAATATAAAACAGTGTCAAAATGGTATAAGAATAATAT
>JALUZF010000271.1 GCA_027012135.1 Gammaproteobacteria bacterium | reverse complement strand
TAGTTGTATTACATCAAAAAAATCATCGGTGTTCCTAAATTTGAATAGACCTAGACACAAACCGTCCAACCAGCTTCTGCATCAGGTGTAACAGAGATCTTCCCTTGATAATTGCACTTTGAAAAGATCTAAACGTTGAGGAGCTTATACGCGCAATTCTTGCTTTAAACAATAATGGGTTAACAAAACCACCTGTTTTCTTGGCCTTAAGTTGTCTACTTTCAAGATCCTTGTTGTATTTCTTTTCAGCTGGATGGATTAATTCAGGGTTCTGCTTTTTGGAAATTTCTTCAAAAGTACGAATGATATTATAGACCATTGCCGTTAGGCGCATTTGATTATTTAGCGCATGGGAATTTGGTGACCAGGCCTTGGTTTCCTTTAAATTACTTTTGCTGTTATTGAATGCTTTCTCAATCGTCCAGCGTTTATAATACAGTATGGCAATGGTTCCAGGGTTAATTGATGTGGGTAATGTCGTGATAAAGCTAAAAAGTTTTTGTGTCTCTGGATCACGATAATGTACGACGCTAAATTTTACGTCCTTGGTTTCATAAATGCTGTAACTTTCAACACCAGTATTGATTTCATCCTTTTCATCAAATTCAATGGATTCAACAAATGTGGCAGCCGAGTTTTCCTTCATCACTGATACCATGTAATTATCATGGTGTTTTTGTTGATCCCACCAAAGATAGTCAGTCACCGCCTTGTCATAAATATAGAGCCTTTTCCTCTCTTGAGTCTTTACGCCATTCTGTTTTTCTATCTGGCATCTTAAAATAGGAATCTCATGGTTTCGTTTTGATCCATTGGTCACACAGCAAAGTGGCTTTAATAGCCCGTTTCTCAGATTCATTGAATAGATAAAGCCTGCAGCAAAAACTTTTCCTTTGTCATTTTTCTCTGTATGACAGGCATGTTCAACGAAGTGTCCATCAGCGGCTTCTACAAAATACTCATCAAGCTCGGGAAACTGGCTGAGGTAATCAATACCCTGTGCTGCCAGCTTCTCACTAAGGAGCCGATAACTTTGTTCCTCAATCGCTTCAAGCATACTTGCCCGCCTTGATGACTTGAGCGAGTTAAAATAGGTTGAGTGAGGAATGACTTCATCGTGATTTTCATCGGCTTTTTGTAGAAAATCACGACCACTATCGACAACACTGATAGCACGTAATAATCCAAAATAGGTAAAGTCAATGTCACTCATTTCTGGACATGAGCGTTCCCATAAGGGACGACGCTCATTTGCCTGAGCCATTTCCATGCTCGTGATGCAATGTTCCATAATATGGTCGTTTAGCGTAGTACTTTTATTCATGCAAATCTCCGTTTATCATCTAAAAAACGAAAATTTGTTGAAAATTTTTATTGTGATTGCAAGCTTTTTTTGAAAAATATTGTAATATTATTC
>JALUZF010000270.1 GCA_027012135.1 Gammaproteobacteria bacterium | reverse complement strand
ATATAATTATAGTTCAGAGCTGAGTTTCTAAATACCTGCCCTGTTGTTAGTTCTGGATACAATACTCAAGACAGAACTTGCTGTACAGTCAGATAGTGTATTGCTGGAGCAATCAGCTCACATGATGATGTTTCGCAAAAAAATTCTGGTAATAATCAGGGAAAGAGGATGCCCGTTTTTCAAAACGGGCAAACAGCTGTGATTAAGCCGCCTCAGAGCAGGATTTAAATCCCATTTTCTCAAAGATCATTGTTGCAGGACAAAATCCTGTAAATGATGACTGAAACAGGTTTAAACCTACAAATGCAGTTAATAACAGCCAGTAAGGGCTGGTAAAATAGGCTAACAGCAAACTGCCTACAATAAACGAACCGGCCAGAGCAGTAGTCATTCTTTCAGAAGTCATTTTTTTAGAAGCCATTATTAGTTCTCCTCATCTTGATTTAGTGGTTTTTATATAACACAAATTCAATATATCATACGTCCAATATAACGCAAGAACGATGACGGGGATCATCCCCCCCTGATCTGAATTTATGACTTATAGAATAATAACAGGTGTCAAAGATCTTTTTATTAATCCAGGTTAAAAAAAATCAAGGTATTATATGCGACATAAAATATAGAGTGTACTTAACAGCTTCCGTGTTTTATTATATATAGCATTCATGATAAAGGATAAACCATGGAAAAAAAGGATAATAATATTTGTTTAACCCAATATAGCGGTGCTTGTGACAGTAGAATATTCCATTATATTCCGGACTTCCTGCCATGCTAGTTCAAATATTGTTATTCAGCGGTGGGGTGGTTTTTGGCACGACTAGTACCCGATATCTGAAAAATCGCCAGCTTATAAATGATACCTTAAACAAAAGCCAGCACTCTAAACTCAAACAGACAGCCAGATCAGCCAGTCTCTTTCAAAAAACCAGAACAGGCCTGCTTGCGGCTAAACAAATCATTAAGATTTCCATGAGCGGTGGTGAGTTGCGTGAGCAACACATCAAACAGATGGCTAATGTCGATCAGAGTCATCAGCTGGATGCCTCTCAGGTTAAACTGAATAAAAACATTAAAGCTTCTATAGGCCTGATGGGTCTATCTCTGATAGGCACCTGGTTCTATGCTCCTCTGCTGCCCATAGCGGGTGTTGCCACGCTATACATTGTTACTCCTGTATTTAAGAAACTACTTCAGAACCTGAAGCAGGGACGTATAACTACCGAACTCATTGAAATTGTTTCTGTGGTGAGTCTTCTGGCATCAGGATTTTTCTTTCTGGCCATATTCATCACCTTTACCAGTCTGCTGTGTCAGAAACTGCTGATCCAAACCGAACAGTATTCTCATAAACAGTTAATTAATAGTTTTAGTCAAAAACAACAATCAGTATGGATAGTCAAAGAAGGTTCTGAAGTTGAGATACCGTTAGAGTCATTAAAAAAACAGGATATAGTGGTCATCAACGCAGGTGAGACTATTCCAGTTGACGGCATGATCATCGAAGGATATGCAAGTATAGACCAACAGGCTCTGACAGGTGAATCCCAAACCATAGAGAAAGAAGCCGGGGATAAAGTTTTTGCTTCTACCTTTATAGCAGGCGGGCGAATTCTGATTAGAGTAGAAAAAACAGGTTCCGATACCAATGCGGCAAAAATTGGGCAAATCCTTGAAAATACCCAGGAGTATAAAGAAAGCCTGCGTTTAAGAGGCAAACAGATAGCAGATGATTTCATTGCGCCAACTCTGGTGGTCAGCGGCTTAACCCTGCCTCTGCTTGGTCCAGGTGCTGCGATGGCCATAATCTGGACGGCTTTTGGTTATAATATGAAACTGTATGGACCGATTAGTGTGTTGAATTTTCTGCATATTATGGCAGCCAATGGCATATTGATAAAGGATGGTCGCTCACTGGAAATGCTGCAAAAAGTGGACACCCTGGTTTTTGATAAAACCGGTACCTTAACCATGGAACAACCACAGCTTAGTCATCTTCATCCACTTGAACCTTTTGATGAAATGACATTGCTGGCTTATGCAGCGGCGGCTGAATGCCGACAGACCCACCCTGTTGCCAGAGCAATACTTGCAGCCGCAGAACAGCACGAACTGGATTTACCCGACATTGAAGACAGTGCCTGTAAGATTGGCTACGGTATTGAAACCAGAATTGATAACAGCCTGGTTCAGGTTGGCAGCGCGAAATACATGGAACAACAGGAGATACATTTTTCAGATCAGATTCAGAGCTTAAAAACTGAATCTGAAGCCAGGGGGCATTCGCTGGTTTATGTTGCTGTCGATGGAAAACTGGCCGGAATACTGGAACTACAACCCTGTATTCGTCCAGAAGCCAGGGAAATTATTAATTATGTAAAAACCCAGGGTATTTCAGTCACTATTATTTCTGGTGATCACGAGCAAGCTACCCGCCAGCTTGCCAATGAATTAGGCATAGAACATTATTATGCTGAAACACCACCTGATAAAAAAGCAGAACTGATTGCCCAACTCCGTGAAGATGGGAAATTTGTCGCTTATGTCGGTGATGGAATTAACGATGCCATCGCCTTAAAACAGGCCAATGTATCCATCTCGCTTCGCGGTGCTTCAAGTGTCGCCACTGACACCGCCCAGATTATTTTGATGGATGGTGATTTAAAGAAACTGAAATCCTTATTCGAAATCTCCAGATTTTTTGAATCCAATATGCGTACCAATTATTTAACCTCAATAATACCGGGTGCGATTACTCTGGCTGGCGTGTTTCTTTTCAATATGGGACTCATAGGCGGTATGCTTGTCTATTTCAGTGCCAAAATGGTAGGCCTGACAAATGCCATGTTACCACTGGTAAAACACAGGAAGAAACCGTCTATAACTGAAATAGAGCCGACTAAAGATTAAGCGGCTCTATTTAACCTAAACATACAGGCACTAGTTGAATTACGCTGAGTAGTTGCTAAGGTTCTTTATAATCTAATATCTGCAATAGCAGTTTGCCACTGGCAAGATACACAGGATTGCTGCTGCTCTGTGACAATTTTTCATTAAACCTGGCAATCCAGGGTAACAGGGAAATTGCTGCCAGGGAGTTTCCCAGCTTTTGAATTTCTTTATCCTCCGAGTGGTAAACCGCACTTAAAAAGTACAGCAAGACCCCCAGATGATCCCCCGGTAAGTTGCCGGCATCATAATTAACCACCGAGGTATCCAGATGGCTGATAATGGTTTCCAGTTGGGCCAGATGGCTGGCTTCATCTTTTGTCATCCAGTGGCTGGCCTGTAAGGACAGGCCCGACTTTTTTGGCAGGATAAATAAATGACAGTATTCAGAAGCAAGCAATTCTATCTGCTCGTCATCCCATGAGGTATTGAGCAGATAATCTTTACAACCCGTTTGCAGTTTTTCAAAAACTGACGATATTTGCGGTTCTTGCAGGGCAAGCAGACTTTCCCTGTCAAGTTCAGCAATAAATATACGCCCGAGTAGTGAAAAAATATCGGCTTTTTGAGAGCATGACAGTTCACTCATGAGATTTTACGTATCTGGCATATATTGTCAAACCAGTTTTGTCCACCGACCAGAGGCGATGGATTAATGGGTAAAACGTCATTCATTGGCGCTCCATTTCCTGTACCGCCGCGTTCCTTTGACCACCATATCTCATTTGAAAAGTCTTTTTTCAGGCCGCTGTCAGGCTCTTTTATAGGCAGGCTTTCCCTGTTTTCTGCGCGCGCAACAGCACCATGTTCCCAGTGCCCACCCGCATGGGCAAAACAGACCACCCGCTCATGTACGCCATCGAGCAGATGAACCCTGTTTCTGACCACACCCACGACTTCGTTAATACCGCCTCGATAGGTTAATCCCCTGGGTCGCTGTACCGTTACCTCTACTTCATCGCCTGTTTTCAGGCCCATTTTCTGAGCGGTTCTGGTATTAATAAACAACTGATTGGTATGTACTATTTCAGCATGAAATTCCCACTGTGAAGATCGGCCCTGAGTATGCACATTCCATTTAAAGGTGGTCAGAATCATGTCATCTTCTTTTAATTCATCAAAACCGGGAATGGTAAAAAGAGTGGGCAGGGCATTACCATTTGGATCCCCTTCCGGTAAACCGGCGCTTTTGGCTGCCAGTGGAAAGACCGGATCATACACCTGGATTTTTCTGGAGGGTGTCGGAAAACCGCGCACAGCCTCCATTTCACCGGTTTCAGGATTTGGCATCATAATGCCCACTGTACGTTTTTTACCTTTAATGGTATTACTAATAACCCCTGTCTCAGGGTCAACGGTACTGCCCAACAATTCCTTTTCCGGAACCGGACGCTCATACAGTTCATAATCCTTGGCCCGATCAGGATCCTGCCAGATCCCCCGGCGTTTAAATTCTTCCCAGCCACCGGGGATTTTTGCCGAGACATTCTTATACCATTCCTTATAAAAGTCTTCGACATTTTCATAGTCAAAATATTGCTCCATACCACCGCCAATATGTCGTGCCAGGTCGCGGAAAATGACCTGTATTTCCCGGGCTTCACCCAGAGGCTTGACCAGCGGCTGGCGAATACCGGTATAGGGAACCAGACCATAGCAGTTGGTTGAATGGGGATCCCAGCGCTCCAGACTGGTTGCTTCTGGCAGAATCATATCTGCCAGAGCAGCATGTTCACTATAATCAATGTCAATGGCAACATGAAAAGGCACCAGCTTCTCATCCAGTAAAACTTCACGGCATACTTTGGCCTCGGGGTAGCCATAAGCGGCTCCATAGGTATAGGACATATAAACATCCACTTTTGCCCGGCCTTCACGAATATAAGGCTGTACCAGCTGCCCGACTTTCATACCATACCAGTGCCATGACAGGGGATATTCAGCGGGGGTTGCCAGTTCCCCCTGATATTTCTTTTGCCATTGCGGATCCAGCCGTGCCACTTTTGCTTTAATATCGTCCGGCAGGTCTTCATAGGCGGCCGTGCCCGGTGTAAACGCCTTTGGCTTGGGTGGTTTGGGTTTGGGCTGTGACACCGACGGCAAACCATCCTGACCATATTTCCCGCCGCCCCACATCCGGCCGCTCGTCAGGCATAAACCGCCTTTACGCCCTACATTACCCACCAGAACATCCAGCATTCTCAGACCGCGATCACCCTGAGTACCATTATAATGTTTGGCTGAACCTCGGGCCGTCATGGTTGTGCAATGCGGTGCTGCTTTGGCAAATTCAATAGCAATACGACGAATGTCTTTTGCCGGCACCCCACTTAGTTTTTCAGCATGCTCAGGTGTCCAGTCTTTAATATGCTCTTTAATCTCAGCTAATGAAATATTGGCCCAGCGTTCCCAGAAGGCTTTATCAACCAGGCCTTCATCAATAATTACATTGGCCATGGCAAAACCAATGGCACCATCGGAACCCGGCATCACCTTGAAGTATTCCTCGGAACAGTTGACAGTTGCAGTAGGTCTGACTTCAAATGACACCATTTTAGCGCCATTATCGACCCGTGCCTTCTGTATGCGGTGCATCATGTACAGACCGCCCTGGTAGGCTTCCATGGGATTACTGCCAAAATTCAGGATATATTTTGTATTTTCCATATCCTGTGTTTCCCACTCAAAATCACGGCCGTAATAGCTCATTAACGGCACCCGACGATTGGAACTGCAAATCGCCCGTCTGTTCAGGCGGTTAGGGGTACCAAAGGCATTGGTAAAACGTTTTGTAAAGCCCTTGGTTTTATCGCGACCATAATGAAAAATAAAGCGTTCAGGATGGCCTGATTCACGACAGGTTTTCAGGCGATCGCCCACTTCCTGAATAGCTTCCTGCCAGCTGATCCGGCGCCATTTGCCTTCGCCCCGCTTTCCGACACGTTTTATCGGATACAACAGCCGCTCGGGGTAGTAAGTATAACTGATCATGCCATGGGTTTTGGAACAGGTGTTACCCAGACTGTTAGGATCCAGCGGATTGCCTTCTATACGCCGAACCTTGCCGTCCTGTACCCAGCCAATAACCCCACAATGATTGGTGCAGCCAAAACAGATGGTGGGAATCGCCCTGGCACGGGTGTAATCCACAAAATCTTTTTTCCGGGTTGAGATAAACTTGTTAAGATCCTGTTGAGTTTGTTCACCACTTAACGGTCTGAACAGAGGCGCTGCCAGACCAACAGAAGCAACCCCTATAGTCAGCGCACCCCCTAATTTGAGAAAATCCCGTCTGCTTAACTTGCTTTCATTTTGTTTATTATCATTACTCTGTTTCATCTGATTAAATATCCTTATTTGTTCACGAGCCAATAAATGCCTGGGGACCCTGGCCACTAAAAACAATAACGGCCCTGAGCGCAAAGGCTCCCAGAAGCAAGCTGAGCTGGGTCAGGATTATGGTATTTTTTTTAGGTGAGTGACTGAAACTGAAAAAGAACGGCAGCAGCCAGCCAATTAAAACCACGCCAATCCAGAACCATAATGAAAACTCACCGAACAGCAGCCGGTTCATTCCTGCCTCTGAAAATGTGCTTATGGACAGTAACAGGGCAAATAAAATAATCTGGCCGATAATGACCGCCAGATCCAGCTTTCTGATTTTTTCCAGAGTGTCTTCTTGCCACTTTTTAAAGGTTAGTAACTGAACCAGGGCAAAACCACTGTCCAGCCCGAGCAACAAAAAAAGCGGCGCCAGCAGAAGCGGCTCCCACAGAGGTCTGGCAATGCTTGCCTGCCCTAACACCAGTGCCGGATAAATACCGACTGCCAGAGCAAAGAAAATTAACAGGCCGGTTAATAGCGGGCCAATAGGACTGGTCTTTTCCTGACTGTTCATGCTATGTAACAGAAACAGACTATAAATACACAACATGATAAAGACAGCAATGATCCGTGTCCCCCAGGCAATGGCCGATGAGGGATTAAATTCGGAAAAGTTTCGATAAAAGTTACCGGGACTCTGTAAATCATACAACAGTAATAAAGCACCCAGCACAATAGAACCCAGGGCAACATATAAAGCAGTTCTGGCTATCACATAAGACTGACCCTCACGCGCTGTTTTTTCTGTGCGTAAAAAAACAACTGCACAAAGACTGGCACCACAGGCAAGACCAGCCAGAGTGAGATAAATAATAATTGGCCAGCCGAAAGGAGTGAATGCATTTATAGTATTCATGATGACCTCCCGTTCTGTTCGTAAATTATCTCATTATCTTCGCTGGAAAGTTGCACACCTGTCGCTGCGGCTTTTTCCATCCATTTTTCCTGTTGAATATAAAGAATGCTGGGATGAGTATCAGCATCTTCCTTAAAGGGCTTTGCGTTATGCTCTTTGGCATATTTGGCCACTGGATCTTCAGGATCCCCCAGATCTCCGTAACGTAAGGTCTGAGTTGGGCAGGAAGCGACACAGGCCGGCTTCAAATCAAGGGAGGTACGATGGGTACACAAATCACATTTATCTGCCCGACCCGATGTGTCATCAATATATATAGCACCGTAAGGACAGGCTGAAATACAGGCTTTCATACCACAGCATTTATCCTGATTTATAACCACACGACCATCTGATAATCGTGTCGGTGCCTGTGTCGGACAGGCTTTGAGACAGGGAGCATCCTGACAGTGCATACAAAGAAGCGGCAAAAAAGAGAGTGTTTCCACATCAGGCTGTTCAAGATAACGCACCCGGTTGCGAAAATGCCCTAGCGGCACTTCATTCTCGGTTTTACAGGCAACACTGCATGCATGGCAGCCAATGCACCGACGCAAATCGATAACCATGCCTGCTCGTTTCATTTTAAGTGAACGAGATTTATTAATCGGGCTTTCCCAGGGGATAGGCGGCAAATCTGACATAAAAACTCCCTTTTGGTGATTGCACATATGGAATGGTATATATTAGGGAAGTAAAATTACTTTTTCTTTAACATGGATTAAAGTAACGTAATTTTTTGGTTTTTTGAACCCAACAGAGAAGATGACAGGAATGGCGTTACTATATGGAAAATTATTTTTATATCAGTGCTGGACTGCATCGTTATATGACAAACAAAACCTGAAAGCAAAACGCCCTGTTCAGGACAACTTGAATATCAGAAAAGCATCTTACTAAAAGGCCTGATACATCTATATATATAGCATAATAACGCTTTTAACGGGGGAGCATAACTGTTCTGCTTCAGTCATCTTCAGGACATCCGTCAGCGTTTGTCCATTGCGTGAAGTCACATTAACTATAGCCAGGTTTTGCATAGATTCATTAATACAATCACATAAAACTGTTCAATCATATAATTGTTTAATTATTCAACTGTTTAGTTGTTCAACTATTCAATCACTTAATTATTTAACAATTTTTCCATCGACCATTTTTAATATTCGATCAGCCACATAAAAATAATGATCATCATGGGTAACAGCAATCACTGTTTTGCCCATTGTTTTAAGCTCTGGTAATAAAGTTTTATAAAAATACTGACGGAACTGAGGGTCCTGATCCGCAGCAAACTCATCCATGACCAGAACAGGCTTGTCTTCCAGAATAGCAGCAATAAAAGCCAGTCGTTTTCTTTGTCCGGTTGACAGACTGGTTCGGGTGAAACCACCATTCTGAAATTCTACCTTGTCCTGCATTTTCATCTTTTCCAGCCAGTAATTGACTTTTTCACTATCAATATTTTCTATGCCATAGAATTTATCAAACAGATGAAAATCAGTAAAAATAGCAGAAAACAGGTTGCGGTAGGCAGGGTAAGTGATTTTATCAATAGCAATGGAGTCCACGAACAGATTGCTGTTTTCAGGATAATACAAACCTGTCAATAGCTTGAGGAAGGTTGATTTGCCGCTGCCGTTACCGCCAATAATAAATAACAACTCACCTTTATGGATCGATTCATTAAAAGGACCGGCACAGAAGTCAGAATGACTCCCTGAGCCGGGGCCGTAACTGAAACGGACATTGTTCATAGTTATTTCTTTAAAATCAGAAAACCTGTCACGAGGACATTCTGCCTCGTTCTGTTCAGCATCAGGTCTGGAAAATGCGGTACTGATAGCCTGATCCATTTCCGCCTCAAGATTATCCAGTTCCTCAATAGACAGGTTCACCCTGTTTAGTACCGGAATAATATTAATCAGGATAGCAATGGGACCGGTTATAAACAGGATAGTTGAGGATATTTTATAGATATTATCGGTATTGACATCACTGATACTTGGGATAACAAAAACAAGCACTGGTAACAAAGTATAAACCAGTATGCGTCCATGGCCCCAGAGCCTGGACTCCTGTTTGCCGACTTCCAGCTTGATTTTTTCTATTTCGGCTGATTTTGTCGCTATATTGTGTAAAATCGCCTGACCTTTCTGGCAATTTATTTTGACTTCCTTAAAGCCATTAAGCAGATGTGAAATAGATTTAAAGTAACTCACTTCCTTCTGCTTAACTTCATGTAACATGGTATTAATACGTCTGGTTTTTACCAGAAACAGAGCAGCAGAGACAAGAATACCTGCCATACAGATTAAAAAACTAAAGAAGGAAATATAAGCCAGATAAAGAAAAGAAAAGAGCAGCAGCATGGACATCTGTGCAGCCCCGGTGATCTGCGGAATCGCCTGGGAGATCAGCATATCGCTTTGGGTAAAGCGGCCATATAAACTATCACTTCCCTGCTCTTCCATAAAAGGCAGTTCGACCTGACGGATCTTGCGCGTCAGGCGAATTCTTACATTATAAATAGCATCTTCAATGGTAATAATTGCCCGCTCAAAAGCAAACCACTGAGCATAAAGAAAGAGTGCAAAGGTAACCATATACAGCCAGAAATATTGCGTCAGGTTTTCGTTGTCCGCAACCACCTGGGTGGCATGGTTGACAATACCCAGCAGCAGGCTGTTGGCAATACCGGCAATGGTAACAATCAACAGGATTTGTTTATAGGGCTTGCTGGTTTCTTTTTCAATGAACTGAATCAATCGCATTTTAATTAATGTCCGTGACTTTCTTTGGGGTATATCTTCAGAGCGTAAAAGCAGAGGCCAAAATAAGCTCTACACCTGGCTTACAAGATGCATTATATAGAAATTGAAAACAAAAAGAGAGTGTTGCAAAATGCGCCACATATTAATTTACAGGTTAAAAGCGTCATTTAAGTTTTTGTCCCTTTACTCCTGGTTATTATCAATATTGGTATCCAGTCGTATAATTTTGCCAGTGACAATATCTGTTCCAGGTAATATAATGCAATCTGATTTTATTATTTTAACTTTTTTTTTTGCCATGATATTTTAAATATCATGGTACTGACTGTAAACTTTCCTTAATGGTATTTTAGAAAAACTATGAATAAAATTTTATCAAAGTATATCATTACCCTGTCACTAGTAGCCTCACAATTAGCTCTGGCTGGAATTGAGAATCGACCCGGTAATGTAGATGATGCTTATGTTATGGATAAAGGTACGGGCTATCTTGCTTTTGGTTATGCTTACGCAAAAGAATCTGACAGCACTAAAAATTATGAAATCCCATTAAACGCCGGATATGGTTTAACGGATTCACTGGAAGTTACTCTTCTTTTACCCTACACAAAAATTGATCCTGATGATGGGCCTGATGAGAAAGGCACCGGTGATCTGGCTATCCGCCCTGAACTGGTTGTTGTTAAGGAATCAGATTCAATCCCACAGATGTCTCTGGCGCTTACCATTAAGTTCGACAGTGGCAGTAATGCGACGGGTTCCGGTACAACAGACTATGGACTCTTTTTAAATGCTTCTAAAAAATTCGGCAAAATTCAACTGAATGGGAATATCGGTTATAGTTTTCTGGAGGATTCCGATGATTCAGTGTTTCTCGGTGCATCGATTGAACAGAGTATAAGCGGTTCACTGACCTTAATTGCAGAAATATGGACTGATATGCCAACAGATTCCAGCAATGATGATGTAGCCGAAGTATTGGGTGGTGTTACTTATGATATATCAGACGCTATTACTCTGGATTTTGGAATTGGTACCGGCTTGCATACGGAAGATATTGATCTCCGGTATACATTTGGTGCTACTTATAATTTTTAGTCCATCAACTAAGTCCCTCAAAAAAAACAACCAAGTGAAAATGTAATAATATCGTGATCCAGGAAAACGTTTCTGCAGTGATTTTAAATACTTTCATTAATCAGAGGTATACCCTGGGAAATTGAAAGTAGCCATTATAAAGTCAGCTATAGATTAAAGGATTGCTGGCAATCATACTTTTATCAAATTCCCCCATCTCTGCAAGTTTTGCTTCATCAATAATATGCAGTCTTCTATGGTGACAGCTAATCAGGCCTAATGTGTGAAACTGACGAATGATGCGGTTAACATGCACATTGGTTAAGCCAACAGCATCACCAATATCTTCCTGAGTCAAAGGAAACGTAACACTATTGGTTTTGGGGTCATAGTGGTGCTTCATATGTATCTTGGTACGGTGAAACAGTTCCAGTAATAAGAAGGCAATACTTTCATAGGCATCCTTTCTGCTTCGAAATGCCTGATGCTGTTGGCATAAATTCATATCTCTGGAACCCATCGAAGCAAGGCGTAATGCCAATGAGGGAGTGTCACGAAACATTTCCGGTAGCCTGTTACGTGGAAAACCACATACAATCGATTCACTAAGGGCTGACACTGAGTGTGAAATCATTCCTTGTTGATCTATCTGAAAACCCAGAAAATCGCCAGGTAGTGCAAATCTAAGAATTTGCCGCTTTCCTTCTTTGGAGGTTTGATACATTGCCATCCAACCATCAAACAGCGTATAAACATAATCCGTTATACTTCCTTCACGGTATAAAATGGCTTTAGATGGCACAACAAACTGTTGATCCCGAAATTTTTGCGTCCATTCAAGACGATCAGCAGGTACGCCCTGAAACAAAGCTAACTGCCTGATAGGACATTGTGTGCATTGTGTCTGCGGCTGTTTGCGTATTCGAATAGATTTTTTCTTCATTTAACCTCTCATAATCAGAACTATCCTGTAAGCATAAACGCTCCACTCTCTGTTTAAAAGTCCTAATTACAGAATATCACAAATTATTGCCAACGAGCACCTATTCCTAAACAGAGCAATAAATTCGTCAAAAAACATCAATTGATGGATAGACACTAACTGTTAATCCTGTATTTATAAGAATTTCAGATAAGGGATTAACAGCTTTTCTATACGGGAAAACGATAAACCGGCAGTGTCGACATTCTGTTTATCTTTGTTCAGCAGCTTGTTTTGCCCGTTTCATTACGTCTGAAATGGCCGATCTGCTAAACTTACTACCGGTCCCCCGTAATCGTTCTAACAGGGTGTCAATGGATGGTTCGGAGAGTTGTTCATAATTATAGATGCCGATGGCATCCAGTGCTTGTGCCAGTTTAGGACCGACACCTTTTAGTTGACTAAGATCGTCATGTATTTCTTCTAATGACTCTTTCTCAGTTAATGACTCTTTCTTTTCAGTTTTATTTTTCTCAGATTTAGTCTTTTTTTTCTTTACTTTCTTTAGCTTTTTTTCGTTTTGTACTTTCTTTTCGGCAATATCTTTTTCTTCAGATTCAACCTTAAGAGGTTCATTTTCTTTATCACCATGCGGTTTTTTCGCATTATAAGAGCTATACAGTCTGTCAGCGACCCAACCAACAGAGACGCCGGCTATAAATACTAGTACATTCATAAATTCCCCTTCAAGTTTAAGATTACAGTTTTATCTATAACTGTATTTTGACCCATTTCGATGGGTTATTGCCCATCCGTTTTTTCTAGCGGATTGATATTATTAAAATTTATTTCTGACTGCTTAGAAAAAGTCCTGATTAAATTAACCGGGCTTTAGGAATGTTTGTCTAATACCTGTAAGCCTCTAAATTTTTTCCACAGCTTTTCCATAATATCGTCTAAAGCAGATATATATTTGTCATTATTATACTTATTTAGCTATAATTTAGTCCTTAAGTCAGGTATTTTACTTTAACAGAGATAATGATACAAGCACTCCTAATGGGCACCGCCATGGTAATTTCACATACTTTCATGGGAAAAACATTTACACCTACTGTATGAAGTGAGTAGAATGCATCGTAAAGAATAATATAGGTTTTGGCATATTTATTGATACAAGTTCGATTATTTTGCTCCTGAAGATCTATAATCTAACCCCAATGACAGGCTGTACCTGATAAAATACCCTTCAGACAAGCTCAGAACAATAAAATACCATAAAGGAAATACTATGATAAATCTGCAAGTTGCCGAACGGGTACGCCCGATGAATCCATCCTCGACTTCATCTCTTGCTGCCCGCACCGCTGAATTGCGTGCTGCAGGTCATGACATTATCGGCATGGGTGCAGGTGAACTTGATTTCGATACACCAGAACATATTAAACAGGCCGCTAAAGATGCAATTGATGACGGTTTTACAAAATATACGGCTGTTGATGGTATCCCTGCGCTAAAACAGGCCGTCGTCAACAAGTTTGCCAGAGAAAACAATCTCGAATACAGCATGAAACAGGTGATGATCTCATCTGGTTGCAAACAGACTCTCTATAACCTGGCACAGGCGGTCCTCAATGAAGGTGATGAGGTCATTATTCCTGCACCTTACTGGGTCTCCTATCCTGATATTGTCAAACTGGCTGGTGGTATTCCTGTTTTTATCAACGCAGACATTGAGCAGGGATTTAAAATCACCCCAAGACAACTCGACACGGCGATTACTGATAAAACCCGTCTGATGTTTATTAATAGTCCATCAAATCCGGCAGGCGTTCACTATACCCCCGACGAACTGGCTGAACTGGGCAAAATTCTGGAGCAATATCCCAAAGTAATTGTTGCTACTGATGACATTTATGAACACATGTTATGGGAAGGAACACCTTTTAAAAATATCCTGAATATGTGTCCAGCCCTGTATGAACGTGGTTTTGTGCTTAATGGAGTGTCCAAGGCTTACTCAATGACGGGATGGCGTATTGGCTATGCTGCCGGACCTGAATTACTGATACAGAAAATGAAAACAATACAGTCTCAAAGTACCTCTAATCCTTCATCTATCTCTCAATATGCCGCTCTTGCTGCCATTGAGGGCGATCAGTCCTTTATTGAGAAAGTGGTTACAACGCTCAGGGAACGGCATGATTTTATCTATAGGGCTCTGCTGGAAATAGCGGGGGTTAAGTGCCTGCCTAGTCAGGGGACTTTCTATATTTTACCCAATGTAGAACAGGTGATGGCGCGTCTAGGGATCAGTAATGATGTTGAATTCAGTGAATTTCTGATTGAAAAAGCACAGGTAGCCGTAGTTCCTGGTTCTGCTTTTGGTGCCCCGGGTTATATACGACTTTCTTTTGCAACCAGTATGAAAAATCTTCAGGAAGCCATTAAACGACTGCATGGAGTGCTTGATCCTGGTAAATAAGAACTTTCAGCCAGCAAATTTCATATTTCCTGCCCATACTGGAAAGACACAAAGATAATTATGATGAAGTACCTCGCCAAAGCACTGTCAATGGTGCTTATGGTGGCTTAGAAAATCTCAGACAGGCTCCTGGTGCTCTGTTAAGGATTATTTCTCAGGATTTGATTTACCCTTGTATTTTTCAACAAGAGGAATCCCCTGAGCTTTTACTGTATTTACCAATGGTTGCAGAACTTCACTATTCTTAAAGCGGATTGCATCGACATATTTTGAGAGATTAAAAAAACCTGTCCTGGCATTGCCAAGCAACTTCCTGCTTGAGCCATATAATTTTAAAACTGGCTTCAAAAACGTCGGCCTGTTTTTTTCCTGTTCCTTTGTTTCACTCTTAATTCGATCAACTAAAGCATTTAATTCACCAGTTTGTGGTTTAAACCGTGTGACTATGCATAAAACAAGTGAATCCCTGTCTTCAACATCTTCCCTGGTAATAACTGAGACAATTTTATCCTTTGTTTTTTTAGCAGTTTCTAAGGATTTTGCAAATATAGAAGGCGATAATATCTCTATATGGTGAATTATTTGTTCAGGATACGCTGTAAGTTCTGCAGGTGGATCTCGAAAACCCAGTTCTCGAACAACTTTCTTGCCAAACAACCCCCCGAGATAAGCTCCTCCTAATACAGAAACAGCAAGAAATCCTCCGGAAAATCCCAGAACTATCGCAGTACCCTTTGCTACCCCCGCAGCACTTCCCACTGCATTTCCAAAGGCGCCTCCCAAGGTCCTTTTTAACATCATTCTTAATGATTTGCTAAACATTAACATGGCTCCGGCTGCTACCGCGCCACCTGCCACCCCGCCGACATACATTCCCCCATAATTTCCTGCCATATTGCCTATAGATTCAGTTAACTGTGATTCAAGAGTGGATGCTCCCAATGCTTCCATTACTATCAGTGGAAACCAGATAAAGCCTGCGTTCAGATCATATACCAGGACACCACCTATGGCTGGAGCAAACGTAAATTCTCCGTCATTCAATCCATATGCCTCAAGACAGGCGTAGATTTCTTTCATTCCTTCCATCTCTAGATCTGGAAGTTCAATTGTACTGTTACCACCCATTAATTTTAATATCTCCAAAAAATTACTCTGGCACCGGAAGATGAGTATTTACGCAAGACAGCGTATGCCTAACGCCGTTACTAAAATCAATAACTTATCCTCTTTCGCTTATGCTTGCAAGTGATTCTTCTTTACCTGCACTGCTCTATCAGCCCGAATAAGCTTTTTTTGTTTTCCGTTATTACCGTTACACTGCAGGCCAGATCTTATTTTGGACAAGTTCTGAATCCTGCAATGATATCGTTACGATAAGGCTGAAAGAAGTTTCTGTATTTATTAGTTGCCAGCCTGGTTCGAGTCGCCCAGGAGCCACCTTTGAGCACTTTACGATATCCAAACCAGGGCGCTGAATATTCTTTATAGGGAAAATCAGTGACAAAACCTGGCAGCGGGTAAAATGGATCGGCTGTCCACTCCCAGACATTTCCAAGCATTTGCCGACATCCAAAAGCACTATCGCCTTCTGCAAATGCAGCTACGTCAACACATCCCATTAATGCCGAATCGAGATTTGCATAATTCCCATCATTGCTTTGATCTCCCCAGGGATATTTTCGTTTAAGCTCAGAGATCTCCCTGCCATCACCCGCTGGTTCTCCCGAAGCCGCCAGCTCCCATTCTGCTTCTGTTGGAAGTCTGCGATTAGCCCAGTTACAATACGCTTCAGCCTCATACCATGAAACATGAGAAACAGGATGATCTGGTTCGAGGTCAATGTAAGTGTCAAAACTTCGACGCAACCAGTTTTTCTGGCCTTTTGCCCAGTAGACCGGCGCTTCAATACCCTTTTTGGTACGCCAGATCCAGCCCTGGGTACTCCAGAATTCTTTTCTTGTATAGCCTTTATCTTCAGTAAATTCTTTGAATTGCGAATTGGTCACTGGCGCGCGTGCAATTTTAAAAGGCTCAACATTAACTGGATGAGCCCATTTTTCATTATCAAAGACAAAAGAATCATCCGGGTTTGCACCCAACATAAAGGTTCCCCCGGGAATTTCAACATCACCCGGGAGATCACCTGATGGTGAAGTCTTAGAGTGCTCATGAACGGGTTCAGGGTAGCCTAAAGTTTGACGCATATAGGTGAATGCTTCAGCATGCATGTCTTCATGTAAAATTGCCAGTAAGTAAAGATAAGTTTCTTCAGCAGATGGATCATGCAAATCAAGTCTGTCGATAGTTTTATTAAAAACCTTCGACATATAATCCAGAATTCCATCACGATTGGGAAGCGCAAGGCCCCAGCGGTCAGAATGATCAACTTCAAAGGAATTAAACAGGTCATTTCCTCCCTTCATCAGAGGTGGAATTCCGTCAAGGGTCTGGCAAATAAAAGCATCATAAAAAAAAGCAATATGCCCCAGTTCCCAGATAAACGGGTTAATATTTTCCATGACAGGGACATTCAACTGGACATCGCTCAAATCTTCTATAAGAGACAAGGTTCGGCTTCGTGTCTCTTTGACCTGTTGAATTAAAGCAGATTTTGGAAGGATAAAATGCTTGTCTTTTAGTTGTTTCATACCACATTTCCATAATGATTAATCACACCGAACGCCAGGGAACAAAGGGCCTGCCTGTTTAAGTAACTGGATCTTAAACCCGACACACCCAATATTAATGAACAATTTCGCGTATAGCTTCTGCAAGCTGTTCCAGTTCTTCTTCAGTATTATAAAACCCCGTCGAAATCCTGACCGGAGCGGGTAACTGATGCTCTGGTTCAGCACGGATCATAAAATTCCGCTCATTTAGACGGGCGCTCAGCTCAGGAGGACTCCAGCCCTCGGCAAGGAATTCAATCAAACCAGCCTCTTTGCCCCGGGGCGTAATGACCTGAATCCCTGGTATATCACTGATCAACGCCTGC
>JALUZF010000269.1 GCA_027012135.1 Gammaproteobacteria bacterium | reverse complement strand
TATTAATTGATTTGTTCACTTCAATACATTTAGTATAGTAAATATTTTTTTGCATCTTATAAGGATTGGAAAATGAAAAAGCTTTTATTTCCTCTTTTGCTTATTACAGGCAGTCTGAGCAGTTCCAATTCCCTGGCTTCAGACGATATGATAGGAGGCATAACGCTTAAAAAAAATTTTGAGCTCGCTAAGCAATTTCCTATGCCTTCTCCCTGGCTTTTAGCGGCTCAATGTTCTGCATGTCATGGTACGTTTGGGACAGAATTCAACGATATTATTCCTCCTCTGGCTGGCATGGATAAGCAGGAGTTTATTGACAAGATGCAGGAATATAAAACCCAGGATGCAAGTCATTTTATTGTTATGGGGATCATCACGCAGCCCTTAACCGATGAGGAAATTGAAGCCATGGCGGGTTTCTTTGCTAAACAGAAAGCCGTGCCTCTGAGGCATAAAAAAAACCATATGGATCTGGTTGTACCTGAATGGGCAAAAATGAAAAAAGAGGCTGAGTAATCAATATGGATAACAAAAATCTGAATAAAAAAGCCGGTATCACTCGTCGTCAAATGCTACGCATATTAGGTGCAGGCGCTGCATCTTATGGATTATTCGGAGCATCCAGCAAAGCATTCTCAAAAAGTGCAGCTCATATTGTAATTGTTGGCGGCGGTATCGGCGGAGCAGCAGCCGCCAAATATCTTCGATTGCTCAATGCCGATGTTAAAATTACAATTGTTGAGCCAAAATCTCAATATATTTTCTGTCCCGGCAGTAATGAAGTATTACCGGGCTGGGTGACACTGGAAGATTTGATGGTCACCTATAGCACTTTAAAATCCCGTTATCATATTAATGTTATTCATGATAAAGCGGCCACCATAGACTACGACAAAAAACAGTTGAAGCTGGAAAAAGGCGATATTCTGAGTTATCACAAACTCATAGTTTCTCCAGGCCCTACGCATAATTATGAAGCCATAGACGGCTTTAACGATACACTGGCTGAAGGGGATTTTCCCTCAGCCTATACGGCTGGCCGTCAAACAATGAATTTACATAATCAACTTTTCTCCATGAAAAAAGGCGGGACGGTTATTATTTCTTCACCTGAAGATCCCTATCGCTGCCCTCCTGCACCTTATGAACGTGCCTCATATATTACAGCGATGCTAAAAGAAAATAATCCTACCGCAAAAGTATTGATTCTCGATAGTAAAAATGACTTTATTTTTTCCAATGTCTACCCTGTTTACTGGAAAGATCGTTTTGGTTACGGTACGGACCAAAGCATGATTGAATGGGTGCCCAGAAAAGATGGCGGCCAGGTAGTAAAACTTGATGCAACTAATCATTCAGTCATTACGGCAGACGGGCATGTTCACAAGGGCGATGTTATTAATATTATTCCACCGGAAAAGGCAGGACAGTTTGCCTTGCAGAATGATCTGTCTGAGGGTGACTGGTGCCCTGTTGACTTTTTAGACTTCAGTTCTTTTAAACAGGATCATGTTTATGTCATTGGTGATAGTGTAGATGGCGACCCCATGCCAAAAACTGGCTATATAGCCAGCAATCAGGCACGGGTTGTTGCCCAGGCCATTAATGATGAACTGCATGGACGAGAGGTGGGTACGCCATTCATTATTAACGACTGTGTTGCAATGGCCGGTAAGGATTATGGAATGGCTTTATCTGAAACCTTCCGTTATGCCGGCAAAGGCAAAAAATTAGGGGAGCACTATCATATCCTGGGGCCAGAATCTAATAAAGCCAAACAGATCATCCGACAACAAGTGGCTGAAAACTGGCAGCGAACTTTCCGCAAAGATATTTTTGAATAAAATAACCATTAAGTATCATTTTTTATGCAGAAAATACTGAGAATCAATGCTTTCATAGCTAACAGGGTCAGTGTCAATAGCCACGCCAGTGACTATATTGAAAGAATAAGAGCCGTTTACGAACTGGGGAAACCTAAGGTTGTAATGCTTATTATGTTCACGACGTTTGTTGGTATGATTCTCGCGCTTCCCTATCAATTTAGCTATCTTCCCTGGCTTAAAATATTCTGGTCAACTCTCGGTATTGGATTCATGTCTTCTGCGGGTGCAGCTATTAACCATATTGTCGATCATTATGCCGATGCTAAAATGAATCGCACCCACCAACGTCCTTTACCTACGGGACGACTAAACCGAACCAACGCTTTTTTAGTTGCCATGGTCTGGATGATACTTGGGATCTCTATCCTGCTCTGGCAAACCAATCCATTGACCACTCTGTTAACCTTTATTGCCATGGTGGGCTATGCAGTTATCTATACTATGTTTTTAAAGCGAACCACACCGCAAAATATTGTCTGGGGCGGTGCGGCCGGTGCAGTCCCCCCTTTGTTAGGCTGGACTGCAATGACGGGAGAAGTCAGTATTGAAGCAATTATTTTATTTGCCATCATTTTTTTCTGGACACCTGCGCATTTCTGGCCATTGGCAATCCAGCGAGTTGAGGAATATCGAAAAGCCGAGTTCCCCATGTTGCCGGTTACCCATGGTATTGCCTACACAAAAAAACAAATAGTAATTTATTCCGGACTGTTGTTTATGGTTACTCTTTTACCTTTTTTGGTTGGCATGAGTGGTCTGGCTTATTTTATTTCCGTATTAGGACTAAATGTCTTATTTGGATTTTATGTCTATCGTCTCTATTATAGTCCTGAAAACCAGGGAGCCATGCGCCTCTTTGGGTATTCAATTATCTACTTAATGCTATTATTTGGCTTTTTACTTGCCGATCACTTCTTATATCTCCAAATTCAAAGTTAATAAAAAGATTAATAATCTGCCGCTTAATGGTCATTATTTGTAACCTTCATCACCCTTAATAGCTTGAAATATTTCAAACTCAACCAATATTATTAAATAATAAAGTTTCTTGTTTAATGGAGGAGTATAATTATGTTATATCGAAAAGTTTTTAACGAAGATAGCGGAATATACCGTGTAGAAAAGTTTGGCTTATTAGGCTGGTCATTTGTGACCGACCCCGATAGCAATGATTATTTAAATTTTAACACTTCTGAAGAAGCTGAAAACTGGATCTGTAAACATACACCGAACAATGAAAATCGTCGCTGGAAAGTTATAGATACCTGTCATGCTTTTGGAAAAAACTAGTGTGCATCCATTTATTAACCTGGAAAAATCACCTCTTTCTCTTTTGCGTTTCACAAGTGCCAGGAAGGTAATTTTCGGATGGACACTAACAAGGTTAACTACTTGTTTTTCCAGCTAAAACCATCCCGGGCTAAAAGTTCATCAGCCTCTTCCGGGCCATTGCTACCGCAGGATAATTGGGAAAGTCACGGGGTGGTAAGGACTTCCAGACATCCAGAATAGATTGGAAAAAAATTCCCAGCAGTCTTCAATGTTATCAGCGCGTTTAAACAAGGTGCATCACCCAATCATAATCAGGGTTTCATAGCCACTGGCCGTATTGGATTCCTCAAAATAGTCAGCATAGTCAAAATCCATAAGAATCTTTTAGACAAGTGAATGAGATTGGATATTATTGAGTACGTGGGCAAAATGCCCACGCTCCAAGGGTATCGATAGGGTTTTATTCAGATCAGCTGTCTTTTTTTATTTGTGCAAGAGCTGTTTCAATAGCTTCAAAAATAACCCGGTCTGATTTTTTATCATCATTTTCAGGGATATCCCAGTCCATAGCTTTTCGATATTTTTCAATTAACTGTTTAACATCATCTATGATTTCATCTTTATAACGGTTAATTTCTATATGCTGCATATCAGTCATTATTGTTAAATCTCCTGATTTATTGTTTAGAAAGTAAAAATTAGTGCCTTATAAGTGCAAGATTATTATAAAGTATATTTCTGATGCAGTTCTGGAATTTTTACATTGTAATTCTGTAGCTTTTTAGCAAACACATGCATACTTTTTTCTTCCCCGTGTACCAGGAATGTGGTTGCCGGGTTACCGGTCTGGCTGTGCCATTGCAGTAATTCAGCCTGATCCGCATGGGCAGAAAAACCACCGATTGTATACACATCGGCTTTTACCGGGATCACTTCACCAAAGATTTTAACCGTATCAGCTCCATCAACAATACGCCGTGCCAGTGTGCCCTGAGCGGCATAACCAACAAATACAATGCTATTATGTTTATTCCACAAATTATGTTTAAGGTGATGACGAATTCTGCCGCCAGTACACATACCGGAACCGGCCATAATAACGGCCCCACTCTCTACCATATTTATAGCCATGGATTCAGAGGTTTCACGGGTAAAATGCAGACCGGGTATGTAAAAGGGATCATTTCCCTTATCAAATATTTTCATGGTGTCTGCATCATAACATTCAGGATGTCTTCTGAAAATTTCAGTGGCGGAAATAGCCATGGGGGAATCAAGAAATACCGTCGTATAGTGCTGAATTTTTTTTGCATAAACCCCCTCTCTTAAGTAATAGAGAATTTCCTGGGCACGCTCCAGAGCAAAAGTGGGAATGATCACATTACCACCACGACCTACGGTAGTATTAATAATATCGTAAAGTTCACTAATAGAAGGTTCCAGCTGTTTATGCAGTCGATCACCATAGGTGGTTTCCATTACAACCGTATCAACTTCGGGCGGCTTTGCAGGATTACGTAAAATGGCCCGGTTGCTATAACCCAGATCACCCGAAAATAACAGGCGATGCTCCTGATCACCCTCTTTAAGTTCTAAAAATATACTGGCCGAACCCAGGATATGACCAGCGTCCAGGAATGTTGCGCGAATACCGGGTGCAATATCTACAGGCTCATTATACGCAGCTCTTCGCTTAAAAAATTCCAGACTGTTTAGGGCATCCAGGGTTGTATATAAAGGCTCTATTTCATTGGCATTTTTATGGTTATGGTTGCTGCCGTGACGACGTTTGGCCTTGCGTTGCTGGTAGCGGGCTTCTTCTTCCTGCAAACCAGCAGCATCAAGCATGACCAGGCGGGCTAATTCTACAGATGCCGGGGTGGTGATGACTTCACCGGTAAATCCGCGTTTAACAAGCAAAGGTATCCGTCCACAATGATCAAGGTGGGCATGGGTCAGTAAAATATAATCGATGGATTCCGGCTCAAAGCCAAAGGCATCGAAGTTTTCTTCCGCCAGTTCCCTGCCGCCCTGAAACATGCCGCAGTCAATAAGGATCCGCTTGCCTGCACATTCAAGCAAATGACAGGAACCGGTAACGTTTTCTGCAGCACCATGAAAAGAAATATGCATTAATAATGTCCTTTGTTATTTTCAATATTAGTTATTTTCCATATCTGAAGTATATTTGCCTGTACGTGCCAGACTATTAAGCCTGGCTCGCTGAAACAGTGCAGCCTGTGTTTTGTCACTGTTCTCAGCTTTACCCTGCCAGGCCTTTAGGGCGGGTTGCTGTAAAGCACGGCCATAGGAAAAAGATAATTCCCAGGGCTGTGATCCCGCTTGATTAATAGCATTTAAATTAGCCGTAGCCTCTTCCGGTGTCTGACCGCCAGAAAGGAAGTTAATACTGGGTACAGCCGCCGGTACCGTACGGCGCAATATTTTAATAGTCTCTTCAGCAACCCGTTCTGGCGATTCTTTATGTGCGAAGTTTTTTCCGGCAACCATCATATTGGGTTTTAAAATAGTATGCTCCAGAACCACATGATGGCGTTGCAGGGCATGATACAGTTCATGAAAAACAAACTGGCTGACTTCTGAGCAGCGTTCAATTGTGTGATCACCGTCTATCAGAACTTCCGGTTCAACAATGGGCACCACACCCTTGGATTGACAGATGGCTGCATAACGGGCCAGTACTTCTGAATTAGCAATAACAGCCTGGTGAGTCGGTGTACGGTCTGAAATATGATAAACATTTCGCCATTTGGCAAAACGGGCACCCTGTGTTTTATACTGTTCGAGTCGTTGTGCCAGGCCATCCAGACCCTGGGTGATTTCTTCACCGGACGCATTGGCCAAAGGTATTTTACCTTTATCTACTTTTATTCCGGGCACAATGCCCTGCTGAATACAAACTTCAGGTAAAGGTACTCCATCATCAGATTTCTGAGCCAGCGTTTCTTCAAATAAAATCACCCCGCAGATATACTTTCCCAGATCAGGGGTAGAGAGGATCAGGCTTCGATAGGCTCTGCGATTTTCTTCAGTTGATTCAACATTTATGGATTTAAAACGTTTGGCAATGGTGGGGCTGCTTTCATCAGCAGCAAGAATACCCCGCGTACTGTCAATCATATCTTCAATGGTCTGTTGAAGTTCAGTTTGGATAGACATTGTTGCACTCCTGTTTGAAAGAATGGAACTGGAAAAATCAGGGCAATAGTTGTGGATCTTTATTAACTAATAATTAAGTATAAAACTAAAGCTATCATTTATGCCATGATGCTTATCAAGTATGAAATTAAAAATAATTTTTACTTGTTATTTACTTGTTAACTATAGCGTTACTATAACTTTTTATTTAACTTTTTTTCAACGTCCAGTACATGCAGTATGGTTTTAATGACCGTGTCTGGATTAAGGCTGATAGAATCAATTCCAATATCAACCAGATACTCTGCCATTTCAGGATAATCGGATGGAGCCTGGCCGCACAGACCGGAATGTCTCTGATTGCGTCTGGCACCCTCAACCGCCAGCCTTATCATTTCCTTAACACCGTTATCACGTTCATCAAAATCAAAAGCAACAATATCAGAATCCCGATCCACACCCAATGTTAGCTGGGTTAGATCATTAGAGCCAATAGAAAAACCGTCAAATAACTGAGCAAAGGCATCAATCTGGATAACATTATTAGGTATTTCACACATAACATAGATTTCAAGGCCGTTTTCACCGCGCTTTAAACCATGAGAAGCCATTACTTCAAGTACCTGTTCACCTTCCTTAACTCGTCGGCAGAACGGGATCATCAGCCTGACATTGTCCAGCCCCATGATATCCCTGACCCGTTTCATGGCTGCACATTCCAGGGCAAAACCTTCAGCATAATCAGGATGATAATAGCGGGAAGCACCTCGAAACCCGAGCATGGGATTATCTTCTTCAGGTTCAAACCAGCGGCCGCCTAATAAGGAAGCGTATTCATTGGTTTTAAAATCAGACATACGCACAATAACCGGTTTAGGGTAAAATGCCGCGGCAATCGTGCCTACCCCTTCAGAAAGCCGTTCAATAAAAAAATCGGCTGGATTATCATAGCCTTTAGTTAATTGTTCTATCTGTTTACGTTCATTATCATCCTGAACTTTTTCCGGATGAATAAGCGCCATGGGATGGGCTTTGATTTCATCATTAATAATAAATTCCATCCGGGCCAGCCCGACACCGTCATTGGGCAGAAAACTGCTTTTAAATGCCAGATCAGGATTGCCCAGAATAAGCATAATTTTAGTTGCAGGTGTCTGAATATTTTTAAGATCAGTCACTTCAACATCATAGGGCAGTTCACCCTGATAGACTCGGCCTTCATCACCTTCAGCACAGGAAACTGTGATCATTTCACCATCGTTAATAATCTCTGTAGCATCATCGGCTCCGACCACTGCAGGTATACCCAGTTCCCTGGCAACAATGGCAGCATGACAGGTGCGCCCTCCCCGGTTTGTGACAATAGCGGCAGCAATTTTCAGAACAGGTCCCCAGTCAGGGGTAGTCATATCAGCAATAAGAATTTCTCCGGGTTGAAATTCAGCAAGGTGATGGACATCAGAAATAATTCGTGCCCGACCAGTCGCTATCTTGCTGCCGACAGAACGTCCGGAAACCAGCAACGGCCCTTTACCCTTAAGCCGGTATTCTTCCAGACTGGTGCCAGTTTTCTGGGAAGCCACAGTTTCAGGCCTGGCTTGAACTAGATAAAGCTTGCCGTCCACTCCATCCCGAGCCCATTCCATATCCATCGGTCTGGACTGACCCGCCTCCCGGGTATAATGGTTTTCTATTTTAATGGCATATTCAGCCAGTGTGAGTACGTCTTCATCACTGATACAGAAACGCTCCTGATCCGCTTTGGGGGTGGGAATATTGCGTGTAGTCTGGGCACTTCGGGCATGGGCATAAACCATTTTTATTTTCTTTTCACCCAGGTTACGTCTTAATACTGCCCTGTAGCCCCTGTTTAAGCCGGTTTTATGTACGTAAAATTCATCCGGATCAACAGCCCCCTGTACGATATTTTCACCCAGGCCATAGGAGCCGGTAATAAATACCACATCTCGAAATCCGGATTCAGTATCCAGGCTGAACATTACCCCGCTGGCATCCAGATCCGAGCGCACCATTTTCATAATACCAATGGACAGGGCGACTTTAAAATGATCAAATCCCTTATCAAGACGATAGGCAATGGCACGTTCAGTAAATAAGGAGGCAAAACAACGGCGACAGGCATCAATAAGCATTTCATCGCCCTTGATATGCAGATAGGTATCATGCTGTCCGGCAAAACTGGCGGTAGGCAGATCTTCAGCGGTTGCAGAACTGCGTACCGCGAGGGTCAGATCATTTCCATATTCTTCAATTAAAGCATGATAAGCCTGTAGAACCTGCTCTCGTAAGATTTCAGAAAAACCAATACCATAAACAAGTTCTCTGGCTTTATGAGCACGTTCGGCCAGATCATCCACATCGGACTTATCAACATTATCTAATAGCTTATGCAGTTGCGGCCAGGCATCTGCCTGGTCTAGCATATCCCGGTAGGCCTGTGCAGTAACAGCAAAGCCATTGGGAACTTTGATCCCTTCCGGAGTAAGACTACGATACATTTCTCCCAGCGATGCATTTTTACCGCCGACCAGGGGCACATCATTGATACCGAGATCTTTAAACCATTGAATATAGGCGGGTGATTTCATGCTCATAATAATAAGTACCTGGTTGTAAATGGAGATAAAAAATTATTAAGATAGGAATTGAGGCTCATGATATACTCGATATCGGTATTATTCCGGTTTAACTGCCCAGCCTAACATGATTAAAGTTAAACCATCAAACAACAGGCTGATACCGACAATAATGCCAAGATAGATTGGAGAAGTTACAGGCCAGCCCGTAAGTAGCAATAAGGCCAGCAATAGTGAAATAACGGCATTAATAATTAACCAGAACCAGCCGGACATCGGCCGACGCTGTAATGCCAGAGCAAAGCTGCCAAAGGCATCAATAAACAGGTAAAAGGCTATCATCAGGGTTATAGCCGCGATCCCGGTTACAGGGTAGACCAGTAATAAGATGCCGCCCGCTATAAGGATGAGAGGTTTCAGCCAGTTATTAAAGCCCCTGTACCACTGGTAGGTATACCAGGCCCATAAGATACCCCCTGACAACATCAGCCAGCCAAGAAATATTTCAATGGCCATTGATAACAGATTCGGCAGGAAGATACCCACACCACCCAGTATTATCAGAAGTCCACCTATGGTAAAAAAAGATTTGTGTGCGGATTTAAGTAAATCATTGTTGCTGAGCAGATCTGACATGGTTTATTTCCTCATAATGGGTAAGCCGGAATCTACACCGGGAAAAGGTCATTATAATGCTATTTATTGTTAAGTGTTATTGCTAAGTAATAACTCAGCTCTTTATGAAATTGGTTTTTATATGTACGGATATATCCGTCTCTTTATTGCTTCTCAGAAGATCACCGGCTCGAAACACTTCGTCCTGATCGCCATGAATTATAACTAAAAACCTGCCAGGGGGCCGCCAACAGCAAGAGGCCCAATGCCCGGAATCCAGAAAAAAGCTGAACCTGACAACTGACGCCATAATCTACCCCAGAAAGCCCCCTGCTGGCCCCAGAATCTAATCTGCTCACCGGTATTATAATAACCTATAATATTTTCATGTCTATGATAGCCGTTAGCCAGAATGGATAAGTGAGTTAAATCAAAGTCTGATTGGCTCAACTGTCTTATGCTCTGTTCTACTTCAGAGAGGATTTTATAAATAGCAACGCAACTATTATTATCATTGCTAATATCCCGGTACATGCCCTGTCTCCTGCTATCTTGTCTGTTAAGCACACAATATGATCCAGAAGAATAATTATAAAATCAGCCGGCCTGCCTGAGTGTCAGGCATATGACACTCAAAAAAGAATTTCCAGAGACTAAAAAAAGCATCGTCTATTTATTACGGGATAAAAACTTATCCGCAATTTCATGTAAGCCTTCCAGTTCCTTTATGGCCAGATTTTTAGACTGGTTAATAAGAATGCCTTTATGTCTTAATGCCTGCAAGTGATGGTTAACCACCTGACGGGTGGAGCCAATCATTTGTGCCAGTGCTGTATTGGATAAATCATGAATTAATTTTATTTGATGATGATTGTTTTTTGCCCTGTTATTTTCCGAGTGATGGTTATTATGAGCCGTATGGCGTAAAATTAATCGAGCCAGGCGGGTTATAGTATCTTTGGTAGCCAGATCGGCTGCCAGGGTTTCCATGGTGCGCATCTGGACACCCAGATAAGGCAGAAAATTAATATTAAATTCCGGGTAATGATTTATCCACTCCCGTACGGTTTGGGTATGTGCTGTAAGAAGATGGAGATCTTCAATAGCCACCGCCCTGATATCCCTGGGTTTCCCGTCCAGTAAGGAAATAACATCAAACCCGTCTCCTGAACCAAGAATAAAAAGTGTGACCTGATCACCGGATTGGGGATCAATATGTTCAATTTTAACTCGTCCATTAATAATAAGATGGAAACGTTCCATTAAGGCGGTACTACTGGAAATATTGGTACGCCGCCAGGTAGTATATTGAAACTGCTCAAGCATATTATCCAGGAGCTGTTCAGACAAACCACTGAATATAGGTGATTTTGACAGTTCATTTTTATAATGATTATAAAGGGGTGAATCAGCATTCATATAAAGCGTTTTATCTTATAAGTAATTGAATTGTTTTTACCTTATCCCTCGGTTATTGTTAAATACTCAATTAGAATCAAAATAGAGTCAAACTACAACCGGCTTCTGTGCATAAATAATTCTGGTGTCATATAAATGACAATTGATTTTATCATTATAGGTAATACTTATGCTATAAAGTACAAACCTTCACTTTATATTATTATATACTGTTTAATCTTTAAAGGAGTAATATGATGCAAACAGTATCAGGAATACTGAATTAATAATGAATTTTATGGTCAATAATATTATTAAGTACATTTCAGATAATAATAAATGCTCTGTTTAAGTTTGCCCGTTAAAATAGTACTATAGCTCTTATTTACCGCCTGGCTGGTGTGCATCCATTTATTGATACACACGTTTTTTCATTTACGTTTCGGATCATTGCCAGGAAGGTAATTTCCGGACAGAGACTACTTCAAAGGTGCCCTATTAATGATATTCGGAATTCTGATCCTCTGGTTATTCAGCACCATTGGCTTACTGATTATCACTGCGATTGTACCGGGTATCCGGGTTCGTTCTGCTGGCGACCTGTTTCTGGCTTCTCTTATCCTTGGCCTGATGAATGCCTTTATCCGTCCCCTGCTGTGGTTTCTGACCTGGCCGTTGACCGTACTTTCCTTTGGCCTGTTTGCGCTATTTGTTAATGCCTTTATGATCCAGCTGACATCAATGATCGTACCAGGCTTTGAAGTGGATAATTTTGCCAGCGCCCTGCTGGCAACGGTTATTATGATATTACTGGTTATTACCGGTTTTATTTTTATACAGTGGTTTTTATTTGACAACGTATTCTGGTTGCAGATGAATAATATGCATCCGGCGTTTCAAATGTAAATTCTGTTGCTTTATATTCAAGCGTTCTGATCCCTAACAATTTTAATTTCCGGTGAACTATTATGGACAATACCAATTCAACACAGAACCCTTTAACCGATGATGAGGTTCAGAATATTCATGCCTGGTGGCGCGCCGCTAATTATTTATCTGCCGGGCAGATATTTCTTATGGACAATCCTCTGCTTGAGCAACCGCTTAAGGCCGAGCATATCAAACCCCGTTGTCTGGGGCACTGGGGGACTACGCCGGGACTAAATCTTATTTATGCCCATGTTAACCGTATTATAAATCGTGAATCATTAAATACTATTTTTATTACCGGGCCGGGTCATGGCGGTCCGGCACTGGTTGCCAGTACCTGGCTGGAAAGCAGCTATAGCGAGATTTATCCTGAAGTATCTCAGGATAAAACCGGGATGAAAAAGCTTTTTAAGCAGTTTTCATTTCCCGGCGGTGTTCCCAGTCACTGTGCACCGGAAACTCCCGGTTCTATCAATGAAGGCGGTGAATTAGGTTATTCTCTGTCCCATGCGTTTGGTGCGGTCTTTGACAATCCTGATCTGCTGGCAGTCTGTGTAGTAGGTGATGGTGAAGCGGAAACCGGCCCCCTGGCCACCTCCTGGCATAGTAATAAATTTCTTAATCCGGTACAGGACGGAGCGGTTTTACCCATCCTGCATCTTAACGGTTATAAAATTGCCAATCCTACGGTACTTGCTCGTATTGATACCGAAGATTTAATGCATTTATTTGAAGGTTATGGCTACCAGCCCTGTCTGGTTGATTGTGATGATCCGGAGAAAATACATCAGTTAATGGCCTCTGCTATGGATACTGTCATTGCTCAAATTAAGACTATCCAGAAAAATGCCAGGGAAAACGGTGATACCAGGCTGCCCCGCTGGCCCATGATCATTCTTAAAACACCAAAAGGCTGGACAGGCCCAAAAGAAATTGACGGTTTGAAAGTTGAAGGCTACTGGCGTGCACATCAGGTACCTATACCCAATGTCAGGCAATCGGAACATATTAAAATTCTGGAAAGCTGGATGAAAAGCTATAAGCCGGAAGAACTTTTTGATACGGACGGCCGTCCCTTAGCCTGCATCAGAGACCTGGCACCGGAAGGTACATTACGCATGGGTGCTAATCCCCATGCCAATGGTGGTCTGTTATTAAAACCCCTGCACTTGCCTGATTATAGTAATTATTGTCTGGAAATTGAGCAGCCGGGCACAAGCTATGGTGAGGCAACCCGGCATATGGGCGAATATTTCAGGGACATCATGACCTTAAATGCCAAAGAAGCCAATTTCAGAGTTATGGGACCCGATGAAACAGCTTCCAACCGTTTATCCGCACTGTTTGAAGTCACCAACCGGGCCTGGACTGCAGAACTGTTCAGCTATGACGATCACCTTGCTGTCGATGGACGGGTAATGGAAATTCTTTCTGAACATACCTGCCAGGGCTGGCTGGAAGGCTATCTGCTGACAGGGCGACACGGTTTTTTCTCCTGCTATGAAGCCTTTATTCATATTGTTGACTCCATGTTTAATCAGCATGCCAAGTGGTTAAAAGTGTGTAATGAAATTGCCTGGCGGGCGGATATTGCCTCCCTGAATATACTCTTAACTTCACATGTCTGGCGTCAGGACCATAATGGTTTTTCTCACCAGGATCCGGGCTTTATTGATCACGTTGTTAATAAAAAATCCGATATTGTGCGCATTTATCTGCCGCCTGATACTAATACCCTGTTAAATGTCACCCATAAATGCCTTAATTCAAAAAACCTGGTGAATATTATTGTCGCCGGTAAACAACCGGAACTGCAGTGGTTGAACAAGGAACAGGCCGTTAAGCATTGTTCTGCAGGCATCGGGATTTGGGAATGGGCCAGTAATGATCAGGATTCCAGGCCGGATATTATTTTGGCCTGCAGTGGAGATGTACCGACGCTGGAAACTATGGCTGCTGTGGATTTACTGCACCAGTATGCACCGGAAATTAAGATCCGGGTTATTAATGTAGTGGATCTAATGACCCTGCAGCCGCATGAAGAACATCCCCATGGTCTGACTAATTCAGATTTTAATGCCCTGTTTGAAACAGACATTCCTGTAATTTTTGCTTTTCATGGCTACCCCTGGTTAATACATCGACTGACCTATCGGCGTGTATTCAGTCATAATCTTCATGTTAGGGGTTATATAGAAGAAGGCACAACCACCACACCTTTTGACATGGTTGTGCGTAATAAACTGGACCGCTTTCACCTGGTAATAGATGTTGCTGACCGGGTTGAGTCATTAAACGATCGGGCCGGCCATATTCATCAGGCAATGAATGACAAACTCATTGAACACCAGGAATACATAATAAAATATGGAGAGGATATGCCTGAAATTAAAAACTGGACCTGGCCAACCGATAATCATCGGGAGTAATTTATGAATACCCTGCCTTATGAACTGCGCCCGGATCTGCCTGCACAGTTAAGTGATTTACGGCGTCTGGCCCTGGATATTCGCTGGTCATGGAGTCATGTAGCGGATCAGCTCTGGTCCTGCATTGATAATAAATTATGGCAGCAAACGCATAATCCGTGGATGATTATGCAGACTGTAAGTATAAAACGACTTAATGAACTGGTCCAGGACAAACATTTTAATCAGCTGTTAAAGCAACTGCACGACGAACAGAATTTTGCACTAAACCGTGAAACCTGGTTTAGCCAGAAGTATCCCCAAAGTCATCTTAATCTAGTCGCCTACTTTTGCATGGAATACGGTCTCAGTGAAGCACTGCCCCTTTATTCCGGCGGACTGGGTGTACTGGCCGGTGATCATCTGAAAACCTCTAACGATCTGGGTATTCCCCTGGTGGCTGTCGGCCTGCTGTATCAGCAGGGTTATTTTCGCCAGACTATTAATCGCCAGGGAGAACAGAGAGAATTTTATCCCTTTAATGATCCGAGCCAGATGCCGGTAACACCGGTACGTGATGAAAACGGTGAATGGCTTAACATCAGTATTCAGTTTCCCGGTCGGCTTCTTCGCCTTCGCACCTGGCAGGTACAGATTGGTCGCATTACCCTTTATTTGCTTGATAGTAATGATCCACTTAATAATCCTGCCGACCGGGGGATCACCAGTGAACTATACGGTGGTGATACAGAATTACGTTTAAAACAGGAAATGGTATTAGGTATTGGTGGTTACAGCCTGTTAAATCAACTGGGTCTGCAGCCGGAAGTCTGTCATCTAAATGAAGGCCATGCCGCCTTCGCTATTCTTGAACGTGCCAGGTTGTTCATGCAGGAACAGGATGTGAATTTCAGTACCGCGCTAATGGCAACCCGTGCAGGTAATCTGTTTACAACCCATACACCTGTTGAAGCCGGTTTTGACCGTTTTGATAATAAACTCGTCCAGTATTATTTATCCCCCTGGGCAGAACATTGCGGTATTGATCTATCTGAGATACTGGTACTTGGTAAGTCCCGGACAAACTCCCATGAAGCCTTTAATATGGCCTGGCTGGCCATTCACGGCAGCATCGCCGTGAATGGCGTAAGTAAATTACACGGCAAGGTCAGCCGGACACTTTTTCAGAGCCTGTTTCCACGCTGGCCCGCAGCTGAAGTTCCCGTGGGACATATTACCAACGGTGTTCATATCCCCAGCTGGGATTCCGCTAAATCGGATCAGCTGTGGACAGAGGTTTGCGGTAAGGAACGCTGGCGAGAGGAACTACAGGCATTACGGGCATCCATTATGGAACTCCCGGATGACAGGCTCTGGGAAATGCGCCTGAATAACCGACTTAATTTAATCCAGTGGATCCGTCAGCGTCAGCCTGAACATCAGGCCATTTATGAGTCTGATGGTGATGTACTTGATCCCAATGTGCTTACCCTGGGGTTTGCCCGCCGCTTTGCCACCTACAAACGCCCTAACCTTCTATTACATGATCCTGACCGTCTTGCCCGCCTGCTAACCCGGTTTGATCAACCCGTTCAGATTGTTATTGCCGGTAAGGCTCATCCTAAAGATTTTAAGGGCCAGACATTGATTCAGCAATGGATCCGTTTTATCCAGGATTATAAGCTGGGTAAACATCTGGTTTTTCTGGTTGATTATGATTTACTGATTGCAGAGCAACTGGTTGCTGGCGTTGACTTATGGCTTAATACCCCCCGTCGCCCCTGGGAAGCCAGTGGAACCAGTGGTATGAAAGTTCTGGTGAACGGCGGCCTGAATTTCGCTGAACTGGATGGCTGGTGGGCTGAAGCGTATAACGAAAATGTCGGCTGGGCGCTGGGTGACGGTCAGGAACATGACAGCGATCCGGCCTGGGATGCCCATGAGGCTGAAATTCTTTATGATACCTTGGAGCAGAAAATAATCCCGGCTTTTTATCAACGTAATCAGCAGGGCATTCCAGAACAATGGTTAAAATTAATGCGCCACAGCATGGCTGAGCTGACCCCTCAGTTTTCTACCAATCGTATGTTGCGTGAATATACTGAAAATTATTACCTGCCGCTGGCCGAACAATGGTATCAGCGCTGTGATAATAAGGGGCAACAGGCCAGGATAATTCATGACTGGCATAGACAAATCCGGCAATACTGGTCTGCTATTCATTTCAGTAACCTGGAAATCCTGCAGAACCCGCAGAATATTGAATTTAAAGTACAGCTTTACCTGGGTGAGCTGAATCCTGAATTTATAAAAGTAGAGCTGTATGCTGAAGCAGCAGAGAAGGAAGAACCTGAACGACATACTCTGCAACGCATGGAAACGCTTATTGGTGCAGTAAACAGTTATCTTTACAGGCTTGAAATACAGGCACATCGTCCTGTTGAAGATTATACTCTGAGAGTTATTCCATATCATCCTGATGTTGTGGTACCACTGGAGTGCAATCTTATTCTATGGCAACATTAATGACTCAGGCCACCAGAGGATAGCGATCTTGTCATTAACACAGAACAGTTCGGATAAGTTAGAATCAAACAATTCGAAAGTAAATGAACCGGATAGAAACAGTCTGGCTATTGATCGAACCGTACTGGCCAATGAAAGAACTTACCAGGCATGGATCAGAACCGGGCTTGCCGCTTTAATATCCGGCCTGGGTATTAATAAATTCATGAATGATATTGAACCGGTATGGCCGTTAATGGTGGTCACTATTATCTTATTATTTTTTAGTGCAGCCGCTTTTTTAATTTCCGCCTGGCGCTATAACCACCTTCATGTTCAGATGGCTCATCTTGAAGTGGATTTAATGCCGGTATGGGTGGTAAAAACACTGAGCATTTTTCTGTCCGGGTGTTCACTGCTGGCATTGGTTGATATGATTTTGACTTCCGGAGGAAGTTAATTTATGAAAGTAAAAAATTACGGCATATTCCCTTACAATATACCGTACATGAATGAGAAAAGATTAAGGGGTAACCAATAAATGCTTTACTTACAGTAAGAATTAAATGCAGATTGTGAATTTTCAAATCCCCTTATTTTAGTTAACTCCCAGGGTCGTTCACACTGATTCGTTTTTGCACACCATGAATAACCAGCAGAACCAATACAACCATGTGAATCGCGTTCGGCACCCGCTAATTTTTTTTTCGAATTATCTTCCTTTTTAGAGTACACAGTCTTACCTTCTTTTATTGTTTGAACAACCTCGTTGTTTTTAATATCAGACACCGCTTGTTTTAATGGGTTCTTTTCAATAATAACAAAATCAGCCAGCATACCGACTTTGATTTTACCCTTACGATTTTCTTCAAAAAACTGATAGGCAGGACCTGTAGTAAGAGCCTGCAATGCGGTATAAGCATCAACTCGTTGATCAGGACCAATAATAACACCCGATCTGGATTCTCTGGCCATCGCTGTCCACATCATAAAAAATGGATTTAATGGTGTCACATTAAAGTCTGAATGATTAGAAGTGATCAAACCTGCCTCTTTAGCTGCTTTCATTGGGCTAATAAAAAAGGCCGCTTCTTTGCCAATGTTTTTGATGTGAACATCACCCCAGAAAAAGGTATGCAGGGTAAAATAAGAAGGCAACAGACCCAGTTCAACATATTTTGGTAAATGTTCAGGACGTTGAAACTGTGAATGCACAATCAAGGTACGACGATCATCTTTTGCTGTAATGCCAGCATGTTCAACCGTTTTGATCATCATATCAATAGCGCCATCCCCATTGGCATGAATTTGTATTGGAATATGATTATCAAATAATTTTTTTGTCAAACCATCAAGTTGTTCCTGAGTAATAGAAGCATTTCCTTTCCAGTCTTTTTCACCTGCAGGGCCGCCCGTTAAATAAGGTTTGGAAACCAGTGCTGTTTTGCCCTGTGGTGAACCATCCAGAGTAATTTTACATGCCTGAATTTTAAATTTATTATGGTATTCACCGAATTTATATTCTGGCTTATTTAGCCACTTATCCATTTCCGTAAAAGAAGGTAAGGCAATAATATCAATAAAGTTTTTACCTTGTGCCGCGGCTTTCATTAAAAAATTCAAATCTTTAAAATGAGTAAAACCTTCAATAGCCTGAGTATATCCTTCACGGGTATACATCATTTGAGCCGGTTTCATTAATTCAAGCATTTCCTCATCGTCTGGTTGCGGTAGTTTTTCCATCACAGGGAGATAAGCCATTTCCATTAATAAACCGGCAGGCTCAGTACTGCCGGGCATTCTTGCAATAATACCTCCTGCTGGAGTCCTGGTATTTTTGTCAATGTTAGCCCATTCTAATGCTTTTGAATTAAGTACAGCGCCATGCATGGACACATGGACAATCAGGACTTTATTATCTGGAAAGGCAGCATCCAGATCTTTTTTGGTGATATGTCGCTGTTCATCTAATAAATCCTGGTCATAACCCCAACCAACTATCCAGCCGCCTTTAGGAATGTTTTTTTCTTTTTGATAGGCTTTTAGCTTTTCAATCATCTGGGGGATATTTTTTACTGTACCAACAGGCGGTGACGCCACATTTACCTGGTTGACCATCATTAAAGCTGACATAAAATGACCATGTGGATCTAAAAAGCCTGGTAACATCGTTTTGCCTTCCAGGTTAACTTCAATGGTTTTGCCTGCAAAATTATTAACCGCGCCGGCTTTATCACCCACATAAATAATTTTTCCATCACGCTCAATAACGGCTTCGACATAAGCGGGCTCATCGCCATCCATGGTTATAATATCACCACCAAAATAAAGCGTTTGATACAATGACTCAGAAGCAAAGCTGTAACTGCTAATCATTATTAATAATAGTAGATTCACTGTTTGTTTTAGCACAATAAAAGTCCTTTAGTTTTTATATTTCGTTCCAGTTTATTTTACAATAGCATAACCATTTATATTAATATGACTATTTTTGCTCAGGCATCCACTCTACACGTCCAACAATATTAGCTGATATTAATTGCTTAATTTCAGCAGCAGAATAACCAAGATTTGTTAAAATTTTAGGTGCATCTGAACCAATACGGGCTGCTGGTCCTGGGCATTCTACCGGTTTTCCGTCAAAGACCAGCCATGTGGGAGCAAAATTTTCACTTATCCAGCCATCTCTCTCACGCATTTCAAATGTTACCGTTTTACAGGGATTCTCCTTATGGCGTTGTGCTAGAGTCTCACAAGTTTGAACAGGTACAGCCTTAATATTCTTATCCTTTAAGTAGGATAGCGCCTGTTCAATAGTAAAGCCGGATAATTTTTCTGTTAAATCAGATTGGCCCTGAGCAAAGATCCAGCCATCAGTAAGTTTATAAATACGCTCACCTTTATTCATACCAGTGGCATAAGGACCACGTGCTGACTCTGGCTCAGGTGTTTGTTGCAGGAGAAGCTGAGTCAGTGAAGCGGCAGCAGCTAATGATGACTGCGCCCAGTCACCCTGTCCATCCTGTCTGATTTCCCGACTATAAAGTGCACTGACTCCAGCCCATGCTCCAAGATAACCGCACAGATAATCAACACAGGAAGCTACGCCATGAAACGTAGGACAACCTTCTGGACCGAAACGTTCCATCAGTCCTGTTGCCCCCTGAAGGGCTGGATCATAGCCGGGATAATCATCACGTGCTGATGTTTTCTCACCCTTATAACCTGTTAACTGAATGCCAATCAGCCTGGCATTCAGTTTCTTCAATGAGTTGTGATCAAGCCCCATCCGTTTGAACTGGTCATCACGTTTATTAGCCAGAATCATATCTGCACCAGAAACAAGCTTGTTCATGATTTCCTTACCCTTGTCCGTTTTTATATCTAGAATAATAGACTGTTTACCAACTCCATGTTCAGCCGCCCAGGTGACCATAACAACGGGGGCGTGTTGTGGATTAACTGGATCAACCTTGTATACTGTTGCACCTAATTCAGAGAATATTCGTCCACAGTTAGGACCTGCAATAACATTAGCAAAATCAACTAATACAAATCCTTCTAATGGTCGAGGTGTAACAGTATGTTCAGTCTCTTTAATCATCATTTCTGTACGTTCAGGTACAAAATCTATCTGTTTGCAGGCTTTAAGATCATCGTAAGGTTGGGCACTCTCCAACCATGCTGTTCGACCAAGCTGTACTTGTTTGAGCACATCAATCTGCACTGTTAATGCTGCATGCCGTGCCTCACTATCTTTCATCCATTCATCAAAACTACGGATCATAACCGCGGGTATACCGTCATTACAGAGTTCTTTTTCCCATTCTAATGCTGTTTTTTGAGCCATTATTGGTGTGATAAGATCGGCCAGCAGTTTATTCATATTAAAATCAAGGGAACCGGCATCTGCAATATTACGACCACGATATTTAAGGTTCTGCGGATCATAGGGATTAACATCAACCATGCCTGACTGCATTACCTGATCCCAAATGCCAATGGTCTGGCAAAACCGTTGAGCCAGACGGCGATTGACACCTGCAATGGCCATAATAAAACGTCCATCAGAAGCAACATAGGGAGCATTTAATGGTATTAGACGCTGTTCCAGCCATAATTGTTTTGCCGGATCAGTTGCGGCATCTTTGAGTACTTTTTTTGCGGCTTCAGGATCAACGTCTTCAGGTAGTCCGGTTAAATCAGCGGGTTTAAGATGCTCAGGCTCACCTTTGGTAATAAGTGATAATGCTCCAATTGCTGATAAACCACCGGCAATCCTGGAAGAGGTAATTTCCCGCCCTTTTCCACATCGTGTTCTGTCAACTAAAGCGGCTGCAACTGCAATAGCGCCAGTCACACCTGCATAAACTGAACAAAGAGGTAATGGCGTATAGATGACCGGACGACCAATAAATTTGCCGGTTGTTGACATATCAGTAAAAAAACCCACCAGTGCATTGAGTAAGTCTTCACTGCAATCTGCTTCAAGATCACCATAAATTTCATCATCGGGTAAAGCGGCTGTAACGTGAAGTACTATTTGTGATACCCTGGAGTTTATCTTCTTATCACCATCCACTATGATAACATCTGCAGAATCTGTATCTTCAAGAGAACCTGGCGGTACAGATATTTTATTTCGGTCAAAATAACCATCATGTTCATTGGGTTGAAATGATAAATCACGTTCAATCAGTACTTCAGCTCCCTGATCAGCAAACATCAGACCTGTGAGACGACCCGTTAATGTTTTACTTAACTCAATAATACGAAGACCAGAGTATGGTGGTTGACTCATTATTACCTCCTAATATAATAATTCTTGAAGTATTGCTCACAAAGCCACTTCCAGTAAATACATTAGAGCACAAAACTGATAACATTAGCAGGAAAAAGTCAGAAGAACAGTATGTATTTTACTGCCAAAAGTTAAAAAATAACTTAATGAGTTTTGTAAGAAGGTAAACAATTGTGGGTATCATAAAATCATCAACTGAAACCAATAAAGCCTTTGGCCTGTGGAGTGCTATTTTTCTTGGTATTGGCTCTATGGTGGGTGCCGGTATTTTTATTGTTATTGGAGAAGCCGGTGTTATTGCCGGCAATCTGGTCACAGTTTCATTTTTAATCGGGGGCATTATAGCCTTATTATGTGGTTACTCTCTGAGTAAAATGGCCATACGTTACCCCAGTCGCGGTGGCATTATAGAATACCTGGTTCAAAGCTATGGCCAGGGCGTTTTTTCCGGTTCATTAGGTATTTTATTTTATTTTGCCCAGTTAATTTCTCTTGCTGCGGTTGCCAAATCCTTTGGCACTTATGGTGCTGCGTTTATGAGCGGTTCTGCCGATCCCCTTTACAGTAATGTTTTTGCTGTCGGTATTGTGGTGTTTTTTGTATTAATTAATCTGGTGGGCACATCAGTGGTAGCCAAAGCAGAAAACCTGATTGTTATTATAAAGCTGACAGCACTGATCATTTTTACCCTGGCCGCACTTTATTTTATAAAACCTGAGAACCTGAGTCTTGCCCTGTCTCCACATATTATTAATATTTTTAGCGCCCTTGGACTGACATTTTTTGCCTTTCAGGGATTCAGTGTTATTACTAACAGTGTAGAAGATATGAGCAATCCACAGAGAAATATGCTCCGCTCAATGTTCGGAGCTATTATTCTGGTGGCGGTGCTGTATATTTCTGTATCCATTGCCGTATTCGGCAACCTCTCCCTGGAAACCATTATCAAAGATAAGGACTTCGCACTGGCCGAAGCAGCTAAACCGGTATTTGGTGAGTGGGGTTTTAAAATTATTACTATTACCGCTTTGCTGGCAACGGCCTCGGCCATTAATGCCACCCTGTATGCCGTTACTCAGATCAGCTATACCCTGGCTAAAGATGGCGATCTCCCCGAAGTCTATGAATACAATGTATTTCATAATACTGAGGGACTGATTATTTCCGGTCTGCTGATTCTACCCATGATAATATTTTTAAACCTCGGTCAGATTGCCGCCATTGCAGCTATTGCCGTGCTGCTTATTCAGGGTTTTACTCATGCCGGTCATATTACAAAAAGACAACAGACCGGTGCCAGACTCAGCTTAATCCTGGCGGCAATTATCGGTTCAGTCGGCGCTGCATTGTTCTCAATCCAGCATACCTCACATGCTATACCCGGTATTTACTATTATATTCCAGGTGCTTTTATACTGGCTATCGTCTTTGAGGTACTGCTGAGAATTTTTAATGATAAAACAATAGAAAAACAGATTGTCTCTAAATTAGAAAATGAAATAGAAAGCGAAATAAAAACCATTGAAAAAGATGTTCTGGACAAATTTAAAAGAACAAAAGAATAATGACCAAAACAAATATAATGAAGAGTCCTGATATGAAAACCTTAAAACTTCGAAAAGTGTCTATTGATACCTATAAGGAAAACGTGGCCTACCTGCATCGTGACTGTCCCCTGTACCGCAGTGAAGGTTTCCAGGCTCTTAATAAAATTGAAATCAGGGACGGAAAAGATACAACTCCGGTAATAGCTGTCCTGAATATTGTTGATGATGAAAATATCGTTGCAGTGGATGAACTGGGTTTAAGTGAACAGACTTTTACGCAGTTTAATGCCAGTGAAAACTGTTCTGTCTTTGTGGATCATGCTTCACCGCCTACTTCCATTCAATTAGTCCATGCCAAAATTGCCGGTAATCGTCTTCAGCAGCAGGACTTTCTGCATATCTGTAAAGATATTGTTAATAACCGTTATTCAAAAATTGAAATTTCAGCGTTTCTGGTGGGTTGTGCAGAAGGCGGCCTGGAACGGGATGAAATGCTTTATTTAACCCGGGCCATGGTCGAAACCGGCAAGACCCTTAGCTGGGGTGAACCTATGGTGGTGGATAAGCATTGTATTGGCGGGATCCCCGGTAACCGCACCACCATGTTAATAGTTCCCATTGTTTCTGCGCATGGTATGTTAATGCCAAAAACCTCCAGCCGGGCAATTACCTCCCCTTCCGGAACGGCTGACACCATGGAAGTGCTGGCAAAAGTTAACCTGGAACCTGAAGAATTACGTACTATTGCGCATCATCAACGTGGTTTTATCGCCTGGGGCGGAACGGCCAACCTGGCCCCAGTGGATGATATTTTAATTTCAGTTGAACGGCCCCTGGCTCTGGATTCCAGGGGACAGATGATAGCATCCATTTTATCCAAAAAAATTGCTGCCGGTTCCACTCACCTGCTGATTGATATCCCCATTGGTCCTACCGCAAAAGTTCATACTCAAACTGAAGCACTGAAACTGCGTAAACTGTTTGAATACATTGGAGACCGAACCGGGCTGGATATTGAAGTGATTATTACCGATGGTCATCAACCCATTGGCAATGGCATTGGCCCGGCTCTTGAAGCACGGGATGTTATGCAGGTGTTAAATAATGATCCTCTGGCTCCAGTGGATTTAAAGGAAAAAGCCCTGCAGATGGCTGGACGGATCCTGGAATTTGATCCGGATGTCCGGGGCGGACAGGGATATCATCTGGCCCGGGATCTGCTTGAATCAGGTCGTGCACTGCAGAAAATGCAGGAAATTATTGAACATCAGGGCCCTAATACATTATCAACTGAACCGGCTAAATTTAAATTTGAAATTATTTCTCCTATTAAGGGGCGTGTTAAGGAAATTGATAATTTACAGATTGCCCATATTGCCCGTCTGGCTGGAGCGCCCATGGACAAAACAGCGGGTATTGACCTGCATAAAAAAGTAAACGATCGAGTTGCAGAAGGTGAACCTCTGTACACCATTTATGCTGAGTTTCATGCGGACTATCAATTTGCAAAATCTGCTGCTTTAAGGAATTCCGGTTATACCATTGAGAGTATCAAATGAATAACAAGAAACAGACAACCAGTATTGTATTAGGTTTCCCAGATTATATAAACCAGGCAGAGCAGTTTGCCGAGGCTTTAAACCTGCCCTGTCAGAGTGTGGATATCCATCATTTCCCCGATGGTGAAAGCAAAATTCAACTGCCGGAACAATTACCTGACCAGGTCGTTCTTTTCTACAGCCTGGACAGACCCAATGCAAAACTGATCAAACTTATACTGGCCGCCTCCGGGGCTAGAACCATGGGCACAAAACAGATTGCCCTGGTGGCGCCTTACCTGTGTTATATGCGTCAGGATAAAGCCTTTCATAAAGGCGAAGTGATCAGTCAGCAGGTTATTGGCCGGCTGCTGGCCAGTTATTTTGACAAGGTGTTGACTGTGGATGCACATTTACACCGGGTACATAATCTGTCGGAGGCCATACCGGTTGCTGCAGCCATAAATATAACCGCTACCGATGCTATGGCTCAATATATTAATCAGCATATAGACCATCCCTATCTGTTAGGACCTGACGGAGAATCAGAACAATGGGTTTCTGATATTGCCGTCCGTTACCAGATGGATTATGGGGTCGCTACCAAGGAACGTTACGGAGACAGAAATGTTAAAGTTAATATACCCGCCGGCCCTTATCAGGGTCGTAATATTGTTCTGGTGGATGATGTTGCCAGTACCGGCAAAACCCTGCTGGAAGCGGCCAAAGCCCTGGCTGAATATCAGCCGGCTTCAATATCAGTTCTGGTTACCCATGCCCTGTTTGTTGATGATGCCATGGAACAGTTGACACAGGCAGGCGTCACTAATATCTGGAGCTGTGATTCAATTAATCATTCAACCAATGTAGTTAAACTGGCGCAGTCCCTGGCCGATAATTTTACACAGGAAAACTGAAATGGAACGTGACATCTTAAAAGCCATGCTTAAAGACATGCTGCTGGCAAGAGCCTTTGAAGAACGGGCGGCCTATGAATACACTCAGGGCAATATTTCCGGATTTCTGCACCTTTATCCCGGTGAGGAAGCCGTAGCCGTCGGCGTACTGCATGCATCAGAACCCGGTGATTATGTCGTCAGCACCTATCGGGAACACGTCCATGCCCTGGTACGCGGTGTTCCTCCCGGTAAGATCATGGCAGAACTGTTTGGCCGCAAAGACGGCTGCAGCGGTGGCATGGGCGGCTCAATGCACCTGTTTGATCAGCAGCGGCGTTTTATGGGCGGTTATGGAATTGTCGGTGAAACCTATCCGGTATCTACGGGCATTGCCTATGCCATTGCCATGCGCAATCTACCGGAAGCGGTGATCTGCTTTTTTGGCGACGGCGCTGTTAACCAGGGGACATTCCATGAATCCCTGAATATGGCGGCTTTATGGAACCTGCCGGTTTTATTTATCTGTGAAAATAACCGTTATCAGATTGGTACAGAAATACACCGTCACTCAAAAGTGACTGAAGTGTACAAACGGGCCTGCGGCTATAAAATTCCTGCTGAGCAGGTAAACGGTATGGATGTTATTGAGGTTTATAAAGCCACTCAGTCAGCCTTACTGAGGATCCGGGAAGGTACCGGCCCGCAGTTTCTGGAAATAGAGACCTATCGTTTCCGGGGGCACTCCATGGCTGATCCCGGCAGTTACAGGCCTAAAGTAGAAGTACAGGCATTTAAGGATGAAGATCCTGTGACTGTAATGCTGCAGGACAGTATTCCGGAATATCCTGATGCCGAAAAGATCAGTGCCGTCGGCAGGGATAATATTGAACATTTAAGCAACCATATGCATCGGGAAAATTTAATTAATCCCCAGGAAATTCAGAACATGAAAGAACAGGTAAAGGAAATTGTTGAGCAGGCTGTACAATATGCTGCAGCCAGCCCGGAACCCTCTATGGATGATGCCTGGTCAGCGCTTAACTGCAATCGTGGACAGGAGGTATTAATCTGATGACTGATGAAGTATTACTCTGGCAGGCATTAAATAAAGCCATGGACATTGAAATGGCAGCTGACAATAGTGTCTTTACTATGGGTGAGGATGTCGGGCTGTACGGCGGCAGTTACCGGGTAACCGAAGGCCTGTATGCAAAATACGGTGAATGGCGGGTACGTGACACTCCTATCTCTGAAGGCGGCTTTACCGGTCTGGGTGTCGGCGCAGCCATGGTAGGTATGCGCCCGGTTATAGAAATTATGACCATTAACTTTGCCCTGCTGGCTCTGGATGCCATTATTAATATGGCCACCAAGATCCCCTTTATGTCCGGCGGTCAGTTTCCTATGCCTCTGGTTATACGGGTGCCGGGCGGTGTGGCCAAACAGCTGGCAGCTCAGCATTCTCAAAGGCTGGAACATACTCTGATGAATGTTCCCGGTCTGCGCATTGCCGTACCGTCAACACCGCAGGATGCCTGGTGGCAGTTACGCCAGGCCATTCAAAGCAACGAACCTGTTATTATTCTGGAACATGAACTGCTGTATTTTAGCAAAGGGCCGCTGGATACGGCGCTTGAAGCACTGCCAATGCATCGGGCCGCAGTGCGCAGAGCAGGCAGCGCCCTGACACTGATCAGCTATTCGCGCACAGCTGTTCTGGCACAACAGGCCGCTGATAAACTGGCTGAAGACGGGATAGATATTGAAGTGATTGATCTGCGCAGCCTCAGCCCGATTGACTGGCAGACCTGTATTGACTCTGTCAGTAAAACTCATCACCTGTTAATTGTTGAAGAAGACTGCGGTTTTGCCGGAGCCGGTGCTGAATTAGCCGCCACCTTAAGTGAACGCTGTTTTTATGAGCTGGATGCTCCGGTACAACGTCATACCGGACTGGACCTCCCTACTCCCTATAATGGAACCCTGGAAGCGGCAAGTATCCCAACCGTATCCAGTATTATTAACGCAGTAAAACAGATCGTTTAGGCCGGAGAGTCATTATGTCACGAGAAGCATTAAAATTACCGGTTCTTTCAGATACCATGGAAACCGGACAACTCAGTGAATGGTTAAAACAGCCCGGCGACCCGGTTAAAAAAGGGGAAGCCGTGGCAGAAGTTGAATCCGATAAAGCCATTATGGAAGTGGAAGCATTTAAGGATGGTTTTCTTGCAGGCCCTCTGGCCCCGACTGGTGTGGATATCCCTATTGGTGAAACCATTGCTTATATCGCTGATTCAAAGTCCTCCGAAGAACAGCCTGTCGAACAAACAATTGCTGAACCTGAACAGAAAAAACAGCAGATAGAACTGGAAGTAAAATCAGAAGCAATACCTGACGCCAAACTATCAACACCAGGTAATACACTTGAGGCTTCGGATCATCCCCTCTCCCTAAAAATTTCCCCCTATGCCAGAGGCCTGGCCCAGGAACTTAATATAGATCCTGCCAGTATCAAGCCGGATGCAGACGGCATTATTCATAGCCCACAGGTTCTGGCAGCCGCCTTACAGGGCAGCCAGCCCAATCTGGATGATGGACCCGAATGGCACTATAAATTATTTACCCCCATGCATCGGGCCATTGCAGATAATATGAACGCAACTCTGGGGATCCCGACATTCAGGGTCAGTGCCAGAATTGCCATGACAAAACTTATAGAAACTGCTGAGAAGCAAAAAACCTCCCTGACTTTACTCTTAAGCAAAGCACTGGCAATGACCGTACAGAAATATCCTCAGTTTAATGCGGCCTATACACCTTATGGACTGGCACAACGCAAACAGGTGGACGTCGGTATTGCAGTAGACAGACCCGGCAGTCTGCTGACTCCGGTAATACGGGATGCAGCAGTACAGTCCATAGCAGAATTAAATAAGCAGTGGGATTCACTTAAAGCTAAAATAAAAGCCCGTCGTATTAAACCGGCCGATTATAAAGGCGCCACAATTTACCTGTCTAATCTGGGGGTATTTAAACGAGTCACCCAGTTTGAAGCGATTGTGCCGCCGGGTTCTGCGGCTATTCTTGCGGTCGGGGCAGAACAGGACGGCTATGCTGCATTTACTCTGAGCTGTGATCATCGAGTCGTTTATGGTGCAGATGCCGCCCGTTTCCTGGAGTATTTTGCGGAACTGCTTGAATTACCAGAGCACTGGACTCACTCCCAGTAATATAAGGCTGAGTCACCCAGTTGCTGTTCAATTTCAAGCAGACGGTTATATTTTGCAATACGTTCGCTGCGACTTGCTGAACCGGATTTAAGATGTCCGCCGTCCATAGCTACAGCAAAGTCAGCCAGGAAGGTATCTGAAGTTTCTCCGGAGCGGTGTGAAATAAAATAACGCCAGCCTGCATCACGGCACATTCTGACAGCTTCTATGGTTTCAGATACTGTACCAATCTGGTTGAGTTTAATTAAGGCTGAATTGGCTGCCTTCTGCTCAATACCTTTTTGTATATACTGAGTATTGGTAACAAAAATATCATCACCAACTACTTCAATTTTATTCCCCAGCTTACTGGTAAACTGAACAAAACCATCCCAGTCCCCTTCTGCCAGCGGATCTTCCCAGAGCACAACAGGGTATTTATCCAGCCATTGTTTAGCCATGTCTATTAAATCACGGCTTTGCATTTTACCGGCACCGGACCATTTAAGATCATATGCACCCTTCATATCAACTGCAAAAGAGTTGGCTGCACTGTCCAGTGCAATGGCAATGTCTTCCCCAGGTTTATAACCGGCCTGCTCTATAGCCTGCACAATGGTTTCTATGGCATCTTCATTACTGTCCAGGTTAGGGGCAAAACCGCCCTCATCACCCACACTGGTGGCCAGACCGCGTTGATTAAGTATTTTCTTGAGTACATGAAAGGTTTCAGCAATATAGCGCAGCCCTTCCCTGAAGTTGGGTGCACCGACAGGAACAGCCATAAACTCCTGAATATCCACATTATTATCAGAATGTTCGCCGCCATTAAGTATATTCATACAGGGAACCGGCAAACGTCTTGCCCCTGCTCCACCCAGGTATTGATACAGAGGCAGGTGAGAGGATTTAGCCGCAGCCCGTGCTACGGCCATGGAAACCCCCAGTATGGCATTGGCACCAAGTTTAGATTTATTGGCTGTACCATCCAGTTCCAGCATCGTTTTATCAATAGCTGACTGGCGAGTAACATCCATACCACACAGTGCCGGCGCAATAATATTATTTACATTCTCCACCGCCTGCAGAACACCCTTACCGGCATAACGAGCCATATCCTTATCACGCAGTTCAATGGCTTCATTTTCCCCGGTACTTGCTCCGGACGGCACCGAAGCTACAGAACAGGTCCCATCATCCAGCTCAATAAAGACCCGAACTGTGGGGTTACCGCGAGAATCCAGAATTTCCATACCGTTAATTGCGCTAATATGTGCCTGTTTCATTATTTATCCTTCATGTAAAGTAGCAACTGTTATCTATTATGCTCTTTGAGCTTCCTTTTTCAAAGAGCAAAATTTTTCCTTTGGCTCAATACAGGAAAAAAATAAACTGATTCATTTATTTATCCGCTTTAACATTTCATCATAGGTTTTTTCGTCTATTTCTCCTCTTGCATAGCGTTGTTTGAGTATCTCAATCGCTGAGTCGGATGATGCTGTGTTATTATCACCACCTGAACTGATTATTCTTATCAGATACACAATCAGCAATACAAACAATATAAAAAAGATGATCCCCATAAAAGGAAATCCCCAGCCCCAGTCCATATTATAATATCCGTTATTCATCATATCTTTCACTCTTTAGTTAGTCTTTTTAATGGGAATAGCAATGCTAATATCCGTAACATATATATACCCGGCAATATCCTGTCCGGTTTGGGCATTTTTATGGATAATCTCTATACCGCGCTCAAGCAATTCATCCTTACAGATTAATTCCAGTTTCATTTCATTAATAATGCCTTCACCCAGTTCCAGGGAATAATTTTTTTCCCTGTTATCTATTGGGTGTAAGGTCCCGTACACATCAACCACTGAAATATTACAGGGCTTGCTGCAAAAATTATTGATTTTAAGTGCATGAATCACATCAGCCACTCGATTTTTATGAATAAACGCTTTTATTTCTTTCATATTAATTCCCCTTTTTCCCCTTTTTGACTGGCTTTTTTGGCGGATCGTTTCGGACGTGTCTCCATCCACTCGTAAATGACCGGCAACAGGATCAGTGTCAGTAAAGTTGAAGTGATTAACCCGCCTACCACCACGGTGGCCAGCGGCCGTTGTGTTTCTGCTCCTACACCGCTGGAGAGCAGCATGGGTATAAGACCCAGAATAGCCACACTGGCAGTCATCATAACCGGCCTGAGCCTGAGCTCGGTACCTTTGCGAACAGCATCATGTACTGATAATCCTTTTTCTCTGAGTTCATTCAGGAAACTGATTAAGACAATACCGTTAAGCATGGCTACACCAAATACGGCAATAAAGCCGATAGCTGAAGGAACTGATAGATACTGTCCGGTAATAAACAGAGATATCAGTCCTCCAATAGTAGCAAATGGTACGTTAGCTATAATTAAAGCTGCATACTTAATGGAATTAAAGGCGGTATACAGTAATACAAAAATAAAAAACACGGTTAAGGGAACAATAATAGAAAGCCGTTTCAAGGCTCTTTGCTGATTTTCAAAAGCACCGCCCCACTCTACCCAGTAGCCGGGAGGCAGGGTGATCTGTTTTGTTATCAGTTTGTTAGCCTCCTCTACAAAACCATTTATATCCCGGCCTCTGACATCCATCTGTATAACTGCGTAACGCTGCAGCTGTTCCCGGCGAATAAAGGAATAGCCCTCAGCCACTGAAATATCCGCGACCTGTTTCAGAGGAATAATCACTCCGCTGGCGGTTTTTAATGGAATATTCTTAATGGTTTCTACTGAGGCTTTTGCACTGTCAGCAAGACGCAGGGTAATATCAAAACGTCTGACGCCCTGGATCAGGGTGGTTATAGCTTCGTTACCTATGCCGCTTCTTACTATGGTCATAACCTCATCAGAATTCATACCATAACGAGCCAGGGCTTCCCGGTTTACCTTGATTTTAATCTGCGGTTTACCCAGATTGGCTTCCAGGGCCAGATCACTGACACCGGGAACCTGTGAGATAGTATCCTTGATTTTTTTACTCAGGCTGTCCAGTTCGTTAAGATCCTGTCCATACAGTTTCAGTGCTAATGTGGCACGTACTCCTGATATAAGTTCTTCAACCCGCATCTGAATAGGCTGGGTAAAACTGATGACTGAGGTCGGTACAGCACGTTCCAGTTTTTCGCGCATTTCTACGGCCAGTTCATCCATGGTTTTATTGTTACCCCATTGCTCATGAGGTTTAATATCAGTATAAATTTCCATGTAATTGACATCTGCGGTTTCGCCTTTTTCAGCACGCCCAATCATGGCAATAGTTGTATTAACTTCAGGAAATTCAGTGAGGATATTCTCAACCTTTTTAGAGATTTCAATAGATTTTTCCAGTGAAGTTGAAGGTATGGAAATAATACGCCACATAATAGAGCCTTCCTGTAGCTGAGGCATAAATTCCTTACCCAGCATGGGAAACAGGGCCAGGCTGGCCATTAACAGAATTACCGCACTGCTGACCACTTTCTTTTTATTCTTCAGACACCAGGCTAAAGTGGGTAAATAAATCTTTTTGAGAATCCTCACCAGCCAGGTATCCTTTTCTTCTTTGGGTTTAAGGATCATGGCTGCCAGTACCGGGATAATGGTCAGGGTCAATATTAATGAACCGGCCATGGCAAAGGTAATATTAAAAGCCATAGGTTTAAATAACTTACCTTCCAGTCCGGTTAAACTGAACAGCGGCAGAAACACCACAATAATGATTAATATGGCAAAAGCAATCGGATTGGCCACATCTCGGGCTGCTGCCAGCACGGCAGCGGTACGATCCACTTTTTCTCCCTGCTCACGTCGTTCGGCCATAATTCTAAAGGCATTTTCAGTCAACACCACGGCGCCATCCACCATCATACCAATACCAATGGCAAGACCTGCCAGGGACATCAGATTGGCACTCAGTCCAAGCTGGGACATCATAATAAAGGCAATCAGCATGGCCAGGGGTAATGCCGTAATAACCACCAGTGCGGAACGGATTTCACCCAGAAATAAAAACAGAATAATGGCGACCAGTACTGAGCCTTCAATCAGGGCGTTGGTGGCGGTTTTAATGGCTTTATCGACCAGTACGGTTCGATCATAAATGGGTTTTACAACCACGCCTTCGGGTAAGGCCGACTGTACCACAGCCATTTTTTCCTTAACCGCTTCAACCACATTTTTGGCATTTTCACCAATACGGGCCAGTGCCATACCCAGTACCACTTCTTTACCGTCCCGGGTAACGGCTCCGGAACGCAGCGAGGGTCTGGTAGAGATACTGGCAACCTGTTTTAAATAAACGGGTGTACCATCATCAACCTTAACAACAATATTACCAATATCCGTTTCATTTTCGACCAGACCAAGACCGCGTACCAGGTATTGTTCTGAACCCTGATTAATGTACTGGCCTCCCACCTGACGATTGTTAGCTTCAAGTACTTCAATAACATCACTGAATGTCAGGCCAAATTCAATCAGTTTCAGCGGTTCAATAATGACCTGGTACTGCAGTTCCTGACCACCCCAGGACATGACATCATCAACACCGGGTGCGGTACGTAACATTAAACGAATATTCCAGTCCTGTATGGTGCGTAAGTCCATATCAGTTACCGCATCTTTTAGCTTTTCATCGGCACGTTCAACGGTGTACCAGAAAACCTGTCCAAGGCCGGAAGTATTAGGCCCCATTTCCGGTGTCCCATAACCTTCCGGGATCCGGTCACTGACTTCCTGCAGACGTTCCATGACCAGACGACGGGCAAAATAAATATCGATATCATCTTCAAAGTAAACGGACACATAGGAAAGACCAAACAGGCTGACAGAGCGAATTTCTCTGACCCCGGGCAGACCAGCCATACCGGATTCCACAGGAAAGGTCAGCAGCTGTTCTATATCTTCTGCCGCCAGACCGTCTGATTCGGTATAAATATTAACCTGTACCGGTGTCACATCGGGAAACGCATCCATGGAGATACGAGTAACCGCCTGCCAGCCAAGAAAGGCAACAACGGCGAAGACGACCAGTACCAGAAACTTATAATGCAGAGAACTTTCTACGAGTTTATTTAACATAGCTGTTCTCCTAATCCGAATCGCCAATTTGTGACTTGAGCATAAAGGACTTTAACAGGAACATCCCTTTAGTCACGATCTGCTCCCCGGCTTTTAAACCGGATTTAATTTCCACCCAGTTATCACGTACTTCACCGGTTTCTACAAACTGAACTTCCAGACGGTTATTTTTTAACTGAAAAACCACCTGGTTGCCCTGTAGTAACACCACAGAAGATACCGGTACCGCCACAACTTTTTTACCAGTAGAAACTTCCAGAGCAGTTTTTACAAACTGACCGGGATGTAATAAACCCTGTTTATTATCCACCTCAATTCTAACGGGCAATGTACGGGTGGCTTCATCTATTTTATGATGTATCTGAATCACCCTGCCTTGAAGGATGTCTTTGTCAGTGACAAAAATATCAGCTGGAGCACCGGTTTTAACGCTGGCAATATCTTCAGGGTTAATCCGGGTCTGTACCCATAATTTTGATTCATCACTGATTTCCATCAGGACATCACCGGGTTGAACAACCTGACCAGGAACAAAGTCATCACTGATCACCCTGCCGTTTTGAATACTTAACAGATCAAAATTTCCGGTGGCATTGGAGGCATTGTTACTTTTAAGCAAGGAGTTAACCTGAGACTGCGTCATACCATAGGCCAGTACTTTGGCATAAGCCTGCTGACGGGTAACCTGGGCTTTTATATAGCGTTGCTCAGAAACGACCTTACGCCCCAGTTTTTTGACTCGTTGCCATTCCTTGTCAGCAATAAACAGCTCACCCTGTGCATCGGCCATCTGTACACTGGACAGGTTGATCAGCGCCTGTCCTGTCTTAACCTCATCCCCCATCCTTACATAACGTTTTAAAATCTGGGCACTGATACGAGTACTGATCTGGGAACTGTGGTAAATATTTATACGCACTTCACCGGGAGCAATGAGCTGGCTGACCAACTGCTCTTTTTTAACCGTACTGACTTCAATGCCCAGTTCCTGACGTTGCTCCTGGTTTAGCTCAGAGATATCGATTGATTCTTCACCATCTTCTTCAGCATAAACGCTGGGATTGAGCATTGTTATTAATAGTATAATTAACAATGTAAATAAATTTTGCTGTCTGTATAGTCTCATAGTTATTTCTCTGTTTTGTTGTTCAAATTAAGCCATTGCATAATGCCTGAAGAAGCTTCTAACCAGTCTATCCATGCACTCCAGAATTCCTGTCTTAATTCTATGGCACTAAGACGGGTTTCAAGGGACTGGTTAAGTTGTAAAAAATACTCGGTGCTGCTGATTTCGCTGGCCTGCCATTGTTTACGGATAAGACTAAACTGTTTATCCATACTGCTTTGCCCAATTTTCTGCCAGTCCATCCAGGTTTTTCGAACCAGTTGATAGCGGCTTGCTGTAGTAATTAGCTGTGATTTAAGCTGGCGGGAAAGATTCCTGCTTTGAAACTCGGACTCAATCAATTCAGCATTGGCAACATTGACTTCAGCTTTATAGCTATTGCGAATATTAAGCGGTATAGAGAAATTAAACCCCACCAGATCATTGGAGTCATCCCGACCCGCCCTTACTCCTATCACCGGATCGGCATTTTGTTCCAGTCGGCGCAACTGGACTTTAGCCATGGCAGATTCTATTCTGGCAGACTGCACCAACAATTCAGGGTGTCTGTTTATAATGGTCTGAATGTGTTCTTCCTGAAAATTGATAGCAGGTAATGTAAAGGGAAGTCCGGGCCATTGATTGATGCTTTTACCCATTAAGGTAATTAATGATTGCCTGGCAGACATTAGTTCACTGGCAACCCTGGAGCGTTGCATAGAAGCGTCTGCAAAAGCCAGGCGGGCCAGTGAAAGCTCGGCCTGATTGACATCACCGCTTTGAAAACGCTTTCTGGCAATGGAGACAAACTCACTTAATAGCTCAATACGCACCTGAATAAGATCATTTTTATCTTTTGCGGAATGGTAACTGGATAAGTTCTGTAGCAGTTGTGCAGATAATGACTGTCGGGCAAGCTGTAACTCAGCAGTGGATTGCTGTTGTCTAAACTGAGCCAGTTTTTTTCGACCTCCCCTTTTATCAGACCAGTCAATGGCCTGTGAAATACCGATACTGCTGGTATCGGTATCAGTATTTTCATAATCAATATCCAGTTCCGGGTTATATAAAGCCTGTGAATCAGCCTGGTACTGGGCTGATGAGGCTTCTACTCTGGCCTGTTTTGCCTGTAGGGCTGGATTAGTTGTTAATAACTCATCAACCAGCGCGCTAAGACGGCTGGTATTCTGGGTAAAAACCCTCTGATTTTGGTTAAAACGTTGACTGATATCGGCTGCAGACACCGTTGACAGAATTACCCCTGTCATTAAAGAGACAATAAATATAATCTTAAACATAAAAAAGTCCTGATCTTAAAAATAAAAACTATTCGTAAGCAAATGAATAAATACCGATCAGGAATAAATTTGACCCAGGTACTATTACTACTGTTTACGAACTACAATTTAAAAGATTCAGACTCTGGGAGGTTTTACAGGCGGCTGAGTATTTACAGAATGCCAGTTGACTTGCCGGGAATTAATGGTGGAATGGTTATCAAGAAATGGAATGTCAGTGAGATCAAAAGCAAAATAAACCAGTCTGACATTGGCAAAACAATGACTGTCACAGCTAACATTGGTAGAAGCGTTATTATCACTATCCTTATCAAGTGAGGAATTTCCAGCAGACTGATCACTGCTTATTGAAAAAATAATTGCATCACTATTACTGAAATCATAGGCACACTCGTCTATTGCCCAGGCAAAGTTACTTAGGACAATATTTAAAACCAATAAATTAATTATCAGTTGACGAATAAACATAGAGGATTTTCTTATCTTTAGGTTATAGATTAAGTTGCACTATATCGCAAGTAATCAACTTTGGCAATAATAAATTTTGAAATCCTAACTCTAGCTCTCTGGGTACTGGGTTCCCATGCTCCTGCGTGGAAACCTTCAAGACGTTTGTTCTGGTTTTAAATTACACAATGTATGCATTCCTACGAGGGAGCGTGAGAATAAGAGAGGGCTTTTCTAGATATATTATATATATTAATGATTTCTATGAATAATTTAAACTTCCATAAATAATAATCAACATGCCGGTCAGCATAAAAACCATACCAATAAAGTCCCATCGGGTTGGCTGAACACCGTCAATTAACCATAACCAGGCAATAGCGACACTGACATAAACACCGCCATAAGCGGCATAGACCCGTCCGGATTCAGTTGGATGCAGACTGAGTAACCAGACAAAAACTGCCAGGCTCAATGCTGCTGGTAGCAAAAGCCACATAGTAGCATTTTCTCTTAGCCACATATAAGGCAGGTAACAACCAATAATTTCAGCAATTGCCGTTAAAACAAAAAGCAAACCAGTTTGTATTAAACTCATTATCAATAATTCCAGTATTTACATTTTACAGGTTGACTTAATAAATAACCCGCCGTACTATATTTATATATATAAATATAGATTTCCTTAGATGTATTTAATATATCTTAACAGGATAATTAATGACTGCCATAGCTCCAGCTCAATTATTTAAGTCACTTTCTGATGAAACCCGTCTACGCTGTCTTGCCTTACTGCTACAGCACGGTGAGCTTTGTGTCTGTGAATTTACCCATGCCCTGGATCTGCCACAGCCCAAAATATCTCACCACCTGGCAAATTTACGCAAATCCGGGCTGGTCAGCGACACAAAAAACGGTTTATGGATTTATTATCGTCTGCACCCTGACTTACCCGCATGGATAACAGAAATGATGATTTTATCTGTTAACAATATAAAACATACAGCACCGTTTTATGATGATGATGTTAGACTGCAACAAATGCCTGATCGCCCGGCAAATCTTTGTAGTGCCTGAGAAAGCGAAAAAAAACGTTAAGTGTTAACAAAAAGCATTACCGGATTTAATGCTCTTAGCTCTTACTTAACGCTTAGCACTTAACCCTGTTTTTTAAAGAGAGAAAATGACTACTGAAAAATCTGCAAAAATCGGTTTTTTTGAGCATTATCTGACGCTCTGGGTTTTTTTATGCATTATTATCGGTATTATTGCCGGTCACTGGTTCCCTGCCCCTTTTCATGCGCTGGCTGCCATGGAAATTGCTCAGGTTAATTTGCCTGTTGCACTGTTGATCTGGCTGATGATCATTCCGATGTTATTAAAAATTGATTTTAAGGCACTTAATCGGGTAAAAGAACACTGGCGTGGTGTCAGTGTAACGCTGTTTATTAACTGGGCCGTCAAACCCTTTTCCATGGCCTTACTTGGCTGGCTGTTTATTCGCGGCGTCTTTGCCCCCTGGCTGCCAGCTGATCAGATAGACAGCTATATTGCCGGACTTATTTTACTGGCCGCTGCACCCTGTACTGCCATGGTGTTTGTCTGGAGCAACCTGTCTGATGGCGAACCTCATTTTACCCTGACTCAGGTGGCCTTAAATGATTTTATTATGATTTTTGCCTTTGCGCCTGTTGTGGGACTATTATTAGGCCTGTCTTCAATAACAGTTCCCTGGGACACTCTGCTTCTCTCGGTAATTTTATACATTGTTATCCCTGTTATACTATCCCAGTTATGGCGTTACTGGCTGTTAAAAGACGGCGATGGTTCCAGACGACTGGAATCAACATTATCTGTGCTTGGGCCACTGTCTCTTATGGCCTTATTAACCACCCTGGTACTGCTGTTTGGTTTTCAGGGTGAGCAGATCATTGCCCAGCCTATGATTATTGCCATGCTGGCCGTTCCTATCCTGATCCAGGTTTATTTTAACTCCGGTCTGGCCTATTTCCTCAACCGGCAGTTGGGTGAGGCTCATAATGTTGCCGCCCCTTCTGCCCTGATTGGTGCCAGTAATTTCTTTGAACTGGCCGTGGCCACCGCCATTGTATTATTTGGCTTTCAGTCCGGGGCGGCACTCGCAACCGTAGTCGGGGTATTAATTGAAGTCCCTGTAATGCTTTCAGTCGTTAAAATTGTTAACCGTTCCAAAGGCTGGTATGAGTCTGGAATTCGAGTCAAAAAAACTTAAGGAATCCCTTATATGAAAAACATTAAAGTACTGGGTTCAGGCTGTAAAAACTGTGAAACCACAGCCAACCTGATAAAAATTGCCGCTGAACAGGCTGGCGTTGAGATTAATCTGGAAAAAGTCACTGATATGGCAGAAATCATGGCATACGGCATAATGTCCACGCCCGGGGTGGTAGTGGATGAGAAAGTTGTTCATGCCGGGGGCTTACCCGGCCCGGATCAGATCCGGGAATGGATAACAGGTTAAAAAATACTGTTTAGTCATTAATCCCTTCCATAACAGGGTCAGCCGGGGCTATAGTGCCAGGATTATCTGCTATTTTTTCTGGCTTATTATATAATTACAGGGTTTTTACAGCTGAAAATCAGATGATTTCAGATATAAATAATTAATGGTTTAAACAAAATACGGAATACTATATGCTGAAAATACAAAAGCTTGGCGCAGCCCTGCTATTGGCTGCGGGAACATTAGCGACGACCTTTGCTAATGCAAGTGAAGGTGCTGCAGGCTATGCATACCCTATCGATAATGCCTATGCCGCCACCATTATTGGTACACCTAATGGTTATAAGGCTGAATTACCTGAATATACCGATATACCGGCTAAAGAATATGCATTAAAAGAACCCGGTAAAACAGACTCTATCCCGGATGTTTTCTGGTATGAAAAGAAAGGACTTAAATACACTTTAACGGCTCAGAAACATAAAGCCCCGCTGGTGTTTGCTATAGCCGGTACCGGAGCTACTCATTTAAGCAGCAAAATGAAGCTCTTTCAGCGGGCATTTTACAATGCCGGCTTTCATGTCGTCAGTATAAATTCTCCTACTGTATCCAACTTTATGCTTAATGCATCCGAAACAGCTATTCCCGGAAACCTGGAAGAAGATGCAGAAGATTTATATAAGGTCATGAAGTTAATTATTGAGCAGCATCCTGAACTGGATGTAAGTCAATATGATCTGATAGGTTACAGCCTGGGCGCCTCTCATGCGGCTTTTGTTGCCCGTCTTGATGAACAGGAAAAAGCCTTTAACTTCAATAAAGTTATGATGATTAACCCACCTTTGAATCTGTATAATTCAGTACAGAAGCTTGACAGAATGCTTGAAGATAATATTCCAGGCGGCATGGATAATTTCAACACTTACTTCAGAAACCTGATTAATAACCTTACTCAATATCACAAGGATAACCCTGATATTAACCTGCTTAGTTCAGATTTTCTGTATTCTGCCTATAAAGACAAGGATCCAGGTAATTACAGTATGCAGGCCCTGATTGGTGTTGCCTTTCGGTTATCATCGGCCAATCTTATCTTTGTTACCGATGTTGCAAACAATCTCGGTTATGTGGTTCCTAAAGGTACAGAGCTAACCAGCACCACATCTTTAACTGAATATTCTAAAGCAACACGCCGTTTAGGCTTTGTTGATTATGTTAATGAGGTATATGTACCCTATTTCAATCGCAAAACAGGTGAAGATAAAGCATCACTGGTCAATGATACCAGCCTGTTAAGCATCAGGGACTACCTGATAAATACAGACAAAATTGGCTTAATGCATAATGAAAATGATCCTATTTTACAGGCGGGAGAAATCGACCAGATAAAAAGTTTATTTCCCGGTCGGGCCATGGTTTATCCTACCGGAGGACACTGCGGTAATATGGAATACAGGGATAATGTAGAGTATATGGTTAATTACTTTAAAACCGGTAGTGACAATACTGCAACCGTTGCCTCAATCAATAACGGGAGTATGAAGTAATGATTGATACTATTATTCAGAAATTAAAATCCCGTCGTATGTATTTTGTAGTTCTGGCCATTGTACTTTTACCTGCCTGTAGTGCCGTTCAGCCCGTGGTACCGGAAGATGCTCCTGAAGCAATACATCCTGTAGAAGAACTGGTTAAGGATGATGTGGAATACGCTATTGATATCTATGACCCCTTTGAAGGTATGAACCGTAATATTTATATCTTTAATGCACAATTAGATGAAAATCTACTCATTCCCGTGGTTAATACCTATACCTCTTATGTACCTTCTCTGTTACGTCAGGGTGTGCATAATTTCTTTAGCAATATCGCTACCGTAACGGATATTCTTAATTCCGGTCTGCAGTTAAAAGGCGAGAAGACCCTTAATAATGGTGTACGTTTTGTTTCCAATACCACTATTGGCCTGTTAGGGGTGTTTGATGTGGCCACTGGTATGGGCTTTCCAGAGAAGAAAGAGGACTTTGGGCAGACCCTGGGTTACTGGGGTGCTGGAGAAGGACCTTACCTGGTGTTACCGTTTTTCGGTCCCTCAAATCTGCGTGATACCACTGGCCTGATCACGGATTCTCTTGTCAGCAGTTACTTTCTTGACGAAGTGGGCCTAAACTATGATTCCGGCTGGGAAGCATTCTATTATATTATGCTGGGCATCGATACCCGTGCGGCCATTCCGTTCCGTTATTATGAGTCTGGCTCACCCTTTGAATATGAAACGGTTCGCCTTTTATATACCGAAGGCCGTAAAGTGTTAATTGCAGACTAAATTGTTTTATTTACCACTAAGTGCGGGAATTCTGCCCGCACTTCCACATAACATTTCTTTTTATATAACCTTTTTTGTAATATAGGTTACTGAACCGTACACCTTATTGTTATACTATTATCATAAATAACAGTTTACCCTTGTAATGGATTTGCAAGGTGATAGTATTGAAATTTAAAAGTCCTCATTAAAAAAATTTAATAATAAATCTCTACGGAACCCCAATGAAAAAGAAAATTATCCCGATTGTAATTTTACTTGTACTGATCACAGCTGGCTTTTTTTTCTATAAAAAAATAGATACTCAGCAGCCGACAGATGAGATTATTCTTTATGGTAATATCGATATTCGGGAAGTTAAACTGAGTTTTAACGGTAATGAGCACATAAATTCTATTCTGGTACAGGAAGGTGATTCTGTAACAAAAGGTCAGGAACTCGCTTTTTTGCATACTGAACTGCTGCAGGCCAGATCGGCTCAGGCCAAGGCCATGGTTGAGGCGCAGAAGCAGGAGCTGGCCGCCATGTTAGCCGGTACCCGTCCAGAAGATATTGAAAAAGCCAGAGCCGACCTGGAAGCTGTAAAAGCCAAACTGGTCAGTGCCCGAAGCACGGCAGAACGCCTTACTAAACTGGCCAGTAAAAAAATGGCCTCTGAAGATGAAGCTGAACAGGCTCGTGCCACGGCAAATTCATATGAAGCCGATGTTCATGCTCTGGAAGCCGCACTTAATCTGGCCATTGCCGGGCCGCGTAAGGAAGATATTGCAAAGGCCAGAGCACTATTACTGGCACGTCAGGCAGAATATACCCTGGCATTACAGAATTTAAAAAACGCCACCCTGTATGCACCCAATGCCGGCGTTATACGTAATCGTATTCTGGAAGAAGGCGATATGGTCTCACCTCAGACACCGGTATTAACCCTGGCCTTAAATCATCCGCTATGGGTACGTGCGTATTTGTCTGAAACTGATCTGGGCAAGGTTAAACCCGGTATGGCTGCCACTATTCATACTGACAGTTATCCAGACAAGTCCTATTCCGGCTGGATAGGCTATATTTCACCTACCGCTGAATTTACCCCTAAAAATATTGAAACACCGGAATTAAGAACCCATCTGGTGTACCAGGTTAGAATTTATACCTGCAATAATGATAATGAGTTACGCCTGGGTATGCCGGCTACCGTTAAAATTGCTCTCAAACACAACGAGGTTCAGGCAAACAAATCCATTGAAGAACGCTGCCAATAATGAAGAATATCTCAGAGGCCATAATTCAGCTGAAAAATATCAGTCTGAGTTTTACCCTGCCCGGTAGAATCATTACCGCACTGGATAACATTTCCCTGGATGTTAAAGCCGGTCAGATCACTGGTCTGATTGGTCCTGACGGAGCCGGAAAAACCACCTTAATGAGGCTGTTATCCGGTCTGCTCAGGCCCGACAGCGGGCAGGCCACTGTTCTGGGTATGGATGTTGTCAAAAGCCCCCAGGACATTCAGTCTATTATCGGCTATATGCCACAGCGTTTTGGTTTATATGAAGATTTAACTGTACAGGAAAATATGGACCTGTATGCAGATCTGCATAATATACCCGTCAGTCAGCGTGCTTCACGCTATGAAAAATTATTATCCATGAGCCAGATGGCACCTTTTACCTCTCGTCTGGCTGGTAAACTTTCCGGGGGCATGAAACAGAAACTGGGCCTGGCCTGCGCCCTGGTCTCTCCTCCCCGCCTGCTGATCCTTGATGAACCGACCGTTGGAGTTGACCCCGTATCCCGGCGTGAATTATGGCAGATTATTAACCAGATGCTGCAGGAAGAACACATCAGTGTGCTAATGAGTACCGCTTACCTGGATGAAGCAGAGCGCTGTGATGATGTTATCCTGATGCATGAAGGCAGGATACTTGATCAGGCCAGCCCGGATGATTTTAGTGAAAAAATGCACAACCGAACCTTTGTGGCTCATTCAGATACATTATCCAAACGTCATTTACAGTTCCGATTATCCAGAGAACCCGGAGTTCTGGATGCCCTGATAGATAATGATGATATACACCTCGTGATGCAGGAACCCGTTTCGGATGGCCTTCCTCTATTTAAAGATATTGATAATTTAACGATACACCCTACCCGGCCTCATTTTGAAGATGCCTTTATTGCCTTACTGAAAAAAAATCCAGTTTCAAAAACTACTTCAATAGCCACTACAAACTTAGTGGATAAAGATAAAACCTCTTTATCAACAGAGGATACTTCAAATAATATCTCTAAGGATACAACAGAAAGTATTATTAAAGTAGATAAGGTCGTACGCCGTTTTGGTGATTTTTACGCAGTTAAGGGGATCAGTTTTGATGTAAAAAAAGGCGAAATTTTTGGTCTGCTGGGTGCCAACGGTGCCGGTAAATCTACCCTGTTCAGAATGTTATGCGGTTTACTGCCTGTCAGTGACGGCAGAGTTGAAGTAGCAGGACATAATTTACGCACAGCCTCTGCCACGGCCAGGGCACACATTGGTTATATGGCACAACGTTTTTCCCTTTATACCAATTTAACCATTAAACAGAACCTTATGTTTTTTTCCAAAGCTTATGGACTCAGGGGAAAAAAGCAGCAGGAACGTATCCAGTGGGCGCTGGATGAGTTTGAACTTGAAGAGTATTTAAATACTAATAGTAATGACCTGCCTCTGGGTTATAAACAACGTCTGGCCTTTGCTGCGGCCCTGATGCATGAACCGGATATCTTGTTCCTGGATGAACCCACCTCTGGCGTTGATCCTCTGGCCCGTCGTGAGTTCTGGCAACGAACCAATGCACTGGCTGAATCCGGTGTCACTGTCCTGGTCACTACACATTTTATGGATGAGGCTAACTATTGTGATCGCCTGATTATTATGGCCTCCGGAACAGAACTGGCTACCGGCAGTCCGGAAGAATTAAGAAGCCGTTTTAAAACAGAACAGAATCCTCAGCCCAGTATGGAAGATACCTTTATTGCACTGGTTGAATCAAAAACACAACAGGGACAACAATCATGAATGAACATGCACCTGCACCAAGACAGCAGTCATTCAGTCCACAACGTCTTAAAGGCATTGTGCGCAAGGAGTCACTGCAGATCATACGCGACCCTTCCAGTATCGCCATTGCTTTTGTTTTACCTGTAGTACTGCTGCTGCTGTTCGGCTACGGTGTCTCCCTGGATGCCAAGCATGTCCCCATTGGTTTTGTGGTTGATAACCCTGATGCCAATACCCAGTCATTTATCGGCATGTTTAAACATTCCGATTATTTTGAACCACAGCGTTTTATAACCACTCATGAAGCCAAACAGGCCCTTAAAGCCCGCAAAATATTTGGTATTGTGCGCTTAAGAAGTGATTTTAGTGACCAGTTGCTGTCTTTTGGAGAAGCCCCTATAGAACTGATTGTTAATGGCGTGGATGCCAACCAGGCCAGGATCACAGAAGGCTATATCTTAAGTATCTGGCAGCTCTGGATGAGCCGGACAGCGCAGGAGCAGGGTAAACCTTTGCACATCCCTGTAACCATTGAACAAAGAGTCTGGTTTAACCCGGCTTTAAAAAGCCGGAATTACCTGGTACCCGGTCTTATTGCGGTTATTATGACTTTAATCGGCGCCATGCTGACCGCTATGGTAGTGGCTCGTGAATGGGAACGCGGTACCATGGAAGCCATATTAGTCACCCCGGTGCGTTTAAAAGAATTTTTACTGGGCAAGCTGATCCCTTATTTTATACTGGGTATGGGCGGTATGCTGTTGTCGGTTGCCATGGCTTACTGGCAGTTTGATGTTCCCTTCAGGGGCAGCTTTTCTGTGCTGTTTTTTGCCTCGGCGCTGTTTATGCTGACCTGTCTGGGCCTTGGCCTGTTTATTTCCACCATTACCCGCAGCCAGTTTGTGGCCGGGGAAATATCTATTCTGGTCAGTTTTCTGCCTGCATTTATTTTGTCCGGTTTTATTTTTGATATTAACTCTATGCCTGTAGTAATCCAGTGGCTGACCCATCTGGTACCGGCCCGCTACTTTGTCGATATTATTCAAAGTATCTTTCTGGCTGGTAATGTCTGGCCGATTATTTTAAAAAACTGTGCCTATTTAATTCTGATGTCAGCCGTATTTTTTATACTGATTATCAAAAAATCCCATAAAAGCCTGGAGTAAATCATAATGCTTTACCAGATTTTAGCGCTTGCTCTAAAGGAATTTCAGGCCATACTCCGTGACCGTCAAAGTCGCCTGGTACTGATTGGACCGCCCATTGCCCAGTTACTGGTTTTTGGTTATGCGGCCACTTTTGACCTGAATAATATTCCGGTGGCGATTTACAACCAGGATAATTCCTATTTATCCAGGGAACTGGTCAGCCATATTACTGGCAGCCCGCACTTTCAGCTGGTTAAAAATATTCAGAAGGATGATGAAATTGCCCCACTCATAACGACTAAAAAAGCCTTAATGGTTGTTCACATTAAGTCAGACTTTTCTACTGAGCAGGCAGTCGATTACAGCTCCAAAGTTCAGGTTATTGTAGATGGTCGAAACTCTAATACCGCCTTACTGTCCTTAAATTATATTCGCACTCTGTTAATTGATTTTAATCAGCAGTATCTTAATGATCGGGGACAACATCCACCGCCTGCAGTACTGGAAATCCGCTCCTGGTTTAACCCCAATTTATTATCACGCTGGTTTATTATTCCCGGTATTGTGGCCCTGCTGACTTTAGTGGTTCCGCTGATTGTTACAGCACTGTCGGTTGCCAGGGAAAGAGAAGCCGGCACCTTTGATCAAATCCTGGTCACTCCCCTGTCCCCTTTTCAGATACTGGTAGGTAAATCCATTCCCGGTATTGTTATAGGTCTGGTTCAGGGAACAGTGATTATAGCCCTGACGGTGTTATGGTTTAATATTCCCTTACTGGGCAGTATTGGTACCCTGTACCTGGGCCTGACCCTGTTTTTAATGTCTACCGTTGGAATTGGGCTGATGATTTCATCGCTCTCCGTCACTCAGCAACAGGGCTTAATGGGAGCCTTCCTGTTTCTGGTACCTGCCGTTATCCTTTCAGGTTTTGCCACACCCATTGCCAATATGCCGGAACTGGTACAGGATTTAACCTATATTAACCCCATGCGTTATTTTTTAATTATTGTGCGTGGCATCTATCTGGAAGGAAACAGCTATGGTGATCTGGTCAGCCAGTTCTGGCCCATGACTTTAATTGGTCTGATATCGCTGACATTTGCAGGCTGGTTGTTTAAGCACAGGATGTATTAAAGTTTTTTATAACCTGAAAACTGAGCGGGTACATCATCAGAAATTTAGAACTAGGGAACTAAGTAGTTGATATTTAAAAATATTGAGGTCTTTTATAACAGAGAAAAGACGGCAGATTATGAAGAACTACAGAAAATATATAAATGTACGTATTGATACCAATACTTGTCATATTATACATTGTAATTAATATTTAGACTTCAAATAACCACCTCTTTCGTATTTGTTAATCACTTTTCTGGATGGGGATCTGCAGGTATTTGGCGCGTCATAAAAATAAAGACATTTTGGAACATTTTGTTTAAAAGAAAGCACTACATAACCATTAAGTACTCCTCCCAAGCCGGTATAAGAATAATTAGCCTTTACTGATTGAGGAGGACTATTACTATCTGGCTCCACTGACACATTAGAAATACTACCTTGTTGGTATCGGTTCATCATCCAGCCACGTGAGTTTTCTATAATTAGATCATCCAAAAGCTTATTTAAATTTAATTCTCTAGCTTTAAACTTTGTAGAATCTGTTTGAATTATTGAAGCCAGATTTGGTTTTCCGGGTAGAAGTAAAGGTGCTTCATTTTCAACAAAACGATATAAATTGGATTCAAATCGTTTTAATTGGTCACTGCCACAATGGTTCTTCTTAATAAGGTTTTCCATGTCAGTACCAATTGACAGTACATCATCTACCAAAGCAAGATTGCTATATGGGTTTCCGGAAAACATATTACGGGTAATTTTTCTTTCAGTGTTTGCAGATGCCTCAACACTGGACTTATATAGAACAGGATCAGCATATAGACCGGTTGGAATTTTAACCCATTTTACACAAACCCTATCTGTTTCCATCCCGTACCCATTAGTTGTAACCTGTTCAGTAGCGCACTTGGTTTGTGTGATAGGGACTTTGTTTTTTGGGAGATATGCTGAACAAAGCTGACCATAAACCTGTAAATATTTTGAAAAAATTGAACTTACCGCAATGCTATTACGTTCTAGTCTGGAATGTTCAAAATCGCCCAGGTAAATTGCCATAAGTTCAGATTCGTAATTTAAAGCATCAGTACTAAAACCATCTATACTGATTGCAGGTTTATTAATTCTAGGCTCAGGTGTCTGTTGAGATCTGATGGATTGTTTTTGTTTGACTGTAGCAGAAATGTTATTCAATTGAGGCATCACTGGTTTAACATCTGGTTTTTTTTCAGACTGTTCTGAAATTATATTTTTCTCTTTTGGTTTATCTGTCCTGACTCTATGTATTTTCCAATCATCGGATTTTTCCGCTCTTCCAAGCCAGATACTGGAACCATCTGCAGACGTGCTCTGAAGAGAAATAGAGTTTGCTTTTGGACATTTCTGAGCCAGGACGTAGGTTAGTTTTTTTAATATGGTATAAAACTGTGTTGATTCATATTTATCATTATCTTTAGCTGATATTTGCATATTAACATGGGACTTGCACCAGGGATAACCAATAGCAGTAAAGGACATATTAAGTGACTTGCTATGAGCAAAAACCTCGTCAGCATTAGCTGTACTGCATAAAAAAATCAATATACCAGGAACAATCAGCCAGTATCGACTAGAAAAAAACATTGTTTTATCCTAACTCCCAAACCCCATTGTCATTCTGACAAGCCTGAGTATTTTCAGTTTCAGAACCTTTGTCTGTAGTTACACTGATTTGTATATCGCGACATCCCTTTTGTACTGAAACGGTTGACGATGTTGTTTCTACTGCATCCAGATCAATTCCTTCAAAGGCTGTCTGTTCTGGTATTTCTAAGCTATCAAGAGCAATCCCCTGAGCTTTTGCCTGTTTAAGCGGACTATAGGGTGTGACATAGGCAGCAGAAATATATCCAACAGTAACTCCCTGTTTTGATAGCATTAACCAGTTATTTTTAGTCCGTCCGGAAGAGAGGACAATATCTCCAGGTTTTAGGACTTTTAGCGTTGAATATTGAGTCCCAGGACCGGAACGAAGCTTTAAAGAGGCTGTTGTTTTATATTCTCTTTTTTCCAGCCTGATGTCAGGAACTGTCTGTACAGTTTTTAAATGTTTAATTTTTTTAGATTGAGTTGAATAGGAAATATCACCGGTTTTAATGGTTGCCCTTGAGTTATTGCGATCACTTTTCCAGGTAGTTGAACCTGAGTTTTTTTTATCAAGAGTATAAACCGTTTCAGCTGCTAATTCTTTTTGATCCTGTTCATCCAGGTATTTACCTATCATTTGACCTGCAAAATAACCGACTGTACTACCTATTGCTGCACCAAGCCATCTATTGTCATCTGCGATGGCTGCCCCACCAATAGCGCCCAGAAGTGCACCACCATATTGACCATAATCTTCTTTGGTCAAATTAGTTGTTTGGCAGCCGGTTATAAAGGCTGGTACAATTAAGGCAGATAGAAGATATTTTTTATTCATGGTAAGTCCATTTATTAAAAGAATTGATCTGTAATGTTTTTAACTGAGATGTTTATAGTAAATTTGACATGATTTTTGGTTATTTTTGGAACTAATGATTTTTATACTACAACAAAATTTAGCTTGTTCCAAGTGTATGTAACATTAATGCTGTTTTGTATTAAGCCCTTCTAAGT
>JALUZF010000268.1 GCA_027012135.1 Gammaproteobacteria bacterium | reverse complement strand
GAATACTAAAATCTGGGTTGGTTAATAAAATAAGGCATAATCAGTTATCACATCTACTGAGTTGTCTTGGCGATTGTTATCTTGCTTCAAATAATGTCAATGATGCATATAACATAGCTCAAGATAACTATGATGAGCAACGACTAACAAAAAATCAATTTAGTACTGCAATTAGTGGTAATCATTTAGGTATTTCACTGCTCTGTACAGGACACTTCTAGTTAATAGCTTTAATATCAAACAGATAGAAAAGCTCTCGCTCATCTGGTTTTTCTTTTGCTATCAGTTTAATAAAGCGACAAACTTTTGTTCCAAATCGTCGTATATCGTTAAATAATTGACGAAGCCATTCAACCCCATAGCGAAAAACACTCTTTGCTAATCGTCCATGTGACTTTATTTTTATGGGGATTACACTATTTCTCCATTCTCCCACTTTATAGCACCAACAGAACGCCAGTGTCAGTACAGCAAATAGTTTGCTGATTCTCTCCTGCTTTTGTAAGTGCGTATCTTCAAGATTGAACCCTCTACCTTTGAGCGCTTGAAAGAGTGTTTCGATCATCCAGCGTTCTTGATAGTTTTTTAACGCAAGTTCAGGCGATTCATTGCAGATGATGATAACCCAGTCATTAGAGGAGCGAAAGCAAGCTAACTTAACCGTTTCACCCCACACTTTCCGAGGTGTGTTTAGTACCATTGATTCGCCATTTTGTAAGCAAAAAAGTCGTTTTACAGGCAGTTTCTTGTTTCTAAATCGATTATTAACTTTTGTATTAACAGGAATTCTCAAGCAAAATGGAATTTCTTTTTCTTTTAGATATTTCAGCCATTTACCCCCTTTAAATTCTCGATCCGCGGTAATACATTTGATTGATTCTTTGCCAAAAACTTTTAAAAATCGATCCATCAGGTCTTTACGCTCTTTTGTATTTGAATTGCCTTGTTTATCAAGCATTTTCCAAAAGAGTGGGATAGCAACTCCCTTAACAGCAACCGCTAACACCAATATATTGATATTTGTTTTCCCATATTTCCAGTTGGTACGATCAAGGCAAAGTAACCATTTCCCTTTAGGTAATACCCACTTAGCAATCAGTCGGGCAACTTGATCATAGTCCATTGTAAATGTTGAGAGAAAACGTTGTATTCGTTTGTAATGGGAACTATCTAATGCAAACCCTCCAAAAGTCTCTGCAACCAATACTAAGTTCACACTTCTAGCACGGATCAGACCGATAATGAAAAGTGAAAGAAGTGATAAATGAGCTTGCTTCCAGCTTAAGGAGAAGGCAAGTTGCTCCTCAAGTAGGTGATGTTCTTCCATCTTAATTACTCTTATTATTTGATTGTGACTTGAGTAATTGTAGGGTATGTCGCCTTTTTTTCAGCTATGTTTTATGAAAAGTGTCCTGTACAGAGCCCATCTCCTTATAC
>JALUZF010000267.1 GCA_027012135.1 Gammaproteobacteria bacterium | reverse complement strand
GTGCCCCATAATCTTCACCACGATGACCTCGTTCCTCATCCGTGTTGTCAAGAAAGTATCGTAAACGGTGCAAATAAGACAATGGACAAAGGCGGGCATGGTTCATGACAATATCAAAAATAACTCTTATGCCCCGACGATGACAATGCTTTACAAAAAACTTTAAATCCAGCGGCGGTCCCATATCCAGATCTGGTGCAAAGAAAAAACGCGTACCATAACCCCAGTTTAAGGTATCTGCTGAATCCTGCACGGGTAATAATTCAATGGCATTGATACCCAGTTTCTGCAAGTCATCCAGATGGGCAAACACTGTTTTTTCAAAGGTACCCAAACCAACCTGACGAATTTTTTCCGGTGCACTTTCCATCCAGCGCATGGGCATTTCATAGATAATCAGTTGGTGATTATTGGCAAGAGTCAGCTCATTGGCAAACTCATCGTCCCAGCTAAAGGGAGCACGCCAGCGTTTACCATCAAGAATGTGAAAAATACCACGATAGCCACCAAACCGTGTGATCTCATCGGCAAATGGATCAGCGATGGGCTGGCTGGTATGATTATCCAGTATAAACTCATACTCATAGGTACCGTCGGCTATATTCAGTGCATTGAGATCAATTTGATACCAGTCCGGTCTGTCAGGGTCAGGCAAGAGTTGCTCAGAGCGCCAGTTTTCAGGATTAAAATGATCACGTGTATGCACCTGAGCAAAACGTATCTCAATCTGATCCACAAGCTCTGCGGGCAGCTTGAGTATGGCGTATTCGGCTGGGCTTGTTTCATTGCTATGGATGACAGGCATAACGACCTCCGTTTTGGGATTGAATGCCGACACTGTTAGCCGGGTTTTATCTGCAAGGCCCAGTGATTCAGCTTGCCCTGATCATAACCCGCATGATCAGATACTTTTAATGTCCAGTTACCCTTGATTGAAACACCACGAAGATCCTGTAAGGCAGTGGTGTTTATCAAAGTGTATTCTTTAATGATATTGTCAGAAGTTCCCCCGCTACGGTTATGTAACAGGACAGAGCTATTATCAGGCGTTGTCAATTCAACCATTAAATCACCGATATAGGTATGAGTAATATCCAGCTCAACCTTAATATCATCCAGCAGGCCTGTAGCCGACACCGCCAGTTGCCTTTCAATTCCATCTCGTTGGTTGTCAGGAATAATAACGCCAGGACTCTCTTCAACAAACACCGTGTTATCTTCACGACCGTTAATATCCACAGACCAACCCTGCAAGCGACCACGATCATAGGCGGCCAAATCCTGGACCAGCAATGTCCATGCACCATTAACCGGCTCATCGCCAAGACCGAGTAATGCCGGTACATCGCGGCCAGTATAGGTACTGTGGATATCATTAGCGCTGCCTCCGGCACGATTGTGTAGTACGACTATGGTACCGGACGGTGAAATCAAAGACAGCTTTAAA
>JALUZF010000266.1 GCA_027012135.1 Gammaproteobacteria bacterium | reverse complement strand
CGACAGTGATATCCCGCACCACTGCTGTCCCAACGTTCATCAAGGCAGACAGTATAACCTATTAATTTATTAAAACATTAACGACAAAATGCCTGTTCTCGACTTGAAATTAGATTATCCTCAAAATTTACCAATTTTTGGTCGAGGAGATCTAACGTATGTATACAGGCAGACTTATTTTTTCTCAGGTTATGGATTACTTGCCAAAGCATATCTTCAGGCAATGTGTAAACCGCTACCACGGAAACCGGAAAATCAAAAATTTCACATGTCTCGACCAGTTCCTATGCATGGCATTTGCGCAACTTACATACAGAGAAAGCCTGCGGGATATAGAAGTCTGTCTAAGAGCACAGCACAACAAACTTTACCATATGGGCATTCGCGGTGGAATAGCCCGCAACACCCTTGCAAACGCCAACAAAACTCGAGACTGGCGAATCTATGCCGACCTTGCACAATCGTTGATAACAACCGCTCGCGGTCTTTATATCAACGAAGACTTTGGTCTCGATCTCGACAATACAGTTTATGCACTCGACGCATCAACCATAGATCTATGTCTATCTGTGTTCCCATGGGCCACTTTTCGACGAACAAAAGCAGCAGTCAAATTGCATACCCTGCTGGATATACGAGGCAACATACCGACTTTTATCCACATAACCGACGGCAAAGTGCACGACGTCAATGTTCTCGATATCCTTATTCCAGAACCAGGAGCCTTCTACATAATGGATCGAGGGTATGTAGACTTCAAGCGCCTTTATATAATGCACAACACCGGAGCTTTTTTCCTGATTCGTGCAAAATCCAATACTCTGTACAAGCGGCGGTACTCTCACAAGACAGACACCTCAGACGGCGTGATCTGCGATCAAACAATAATGCTGACAGGGTTGAAAACTTCTGTGGATTACCCCCAAGCATTACGTCGAGTGAAATACCACGATACAGCTACTGGAAAAACGTTCAACTTTTTAACCAACAATTTTACAATTTCAGCTCAAACCGTAGCAGATCTGTACAAACAGCGCTGGCAAGTAGAATTGTTTTTCAAATGGATAAAGCAGCATCTCCGAATAAAATCATTTTACGGAACATCAGAGAATGCGGTCAAATCACAAATATGGATTGCTGTTTCCGTTTATGTACTCATTGCGATCATAAAAAAGCGGCTTGGCATTAAAGAAAATCTCTACACAATCCTACAGGTTCTGAGCATTACAGTATTTGAAAAAACTCCATTAGTTCAAGCTGTTACTGGATCAGCTTACAAAAATGACAAAACGCCAAACGTTATCCAGTTGAAATTGTTCAATTAAACGTTGGGACACTAGTGATTGAATTTATATTTTTGCTGCAGTCTGATTTTTATTTGTTTTTTGTACCTACAGGGCATAAATTGCCGGGCCATTTGGTCCGGCAATGCCGGTTTATTCGGAACTTTGTTGTAAAATCATGC
>JALUZF010000265.1 GCA_027012135.1 Gammaproteobacteria bacterium | reverse complement strand
CATTGATTGAACCTATTTTTTTGGTGTGCCCCACGAAAAGTAGACACCCTAACCGTTAGGTTTTTCTTCAAATTCAACGGGGCTCTTATATCCCAATGCTGAGTGTCTTCTCACACGATTATAGAATAGCTCAATATACTCGAAAATTCCTGCTCGCGCTTCATCTACTGTCTTGTAATTCTCTGCATAGATCAGTTCTACTTTAAGTCGTCCAAAGAACGCCTCCATCGCTGCATTATCCCAGCAATTTCCCTTTCGGCTCATACTACACTGAATCTTGTTATCCAGTAATATCTGTTGATAATGATTTCCTCGATATTGTACACCTCGGTCAGAATGAATCAGAGCATCTTCTTTTAGCTCTCGAAGTGAAGTAGCCATCTCAAATGCGTCAATAATCAGACTTTCTCGCATGTGATTATCCACTGCCCAACCAACCACTTTACGAGAGTATAAATCCATCACTACCGCCAAATAAAGCCACTCCTTTCCCACTTTGATATAGGTAATATCCGAGACCCATTTTAAGTTGGGTGTCTCTACTTTAAACTGACGGTTTAGCAAGTTATCAGCGACATTAGTCGCCGCCTCTATCGAAGGAGAATACTTAAACTTCTTCCCATTACGTGCCTTTAAGTCATTTTCTTTCAATAGCTTAGCGACATGATTAACACTACAGGGAATCGCTTGTTCATTTAACTCTACAGCTATGCGACGTGACCCATAGCGCTTTTTAAACTGATGATAAACGCTCACTACGGCATTGCTAATCAGAGCTCTACGTTGAGCCAAGACAGAAGGTGCCCGACTTAGCCAACGATAAAACCCAGAACGGGATACCTCCAATAAACGACACATCATGGTCACTTTAAATTCTGTTTGGTAGGACTCTATTACAGCGTACTTCACTTCGTGTCCTTGGCGAAGTACGCCGTCGCTTTTTTTAAGAAATCACGCTCCTCTCTTAACTGTTTAACTTCCTTTCGAAGAGCCCGCATTTCAGCACTTTCATCTTTGGAATAATCAACACCATCAAGCGTATTGAATTGTTTACCTGAAAGCCGCTTAAACTGGTTTCGCCAGTTATATATTTGACCCACATGAATACCTAATTTTTCAGCCACATCAGCGGCTGTATTTTCAGGTAAATCAGCTAATCGAACCGCCTCTTTTCTGAAGGATTCAGGGTATGATTTTGTCTTGTTTCTTGCCATTTTTAACACCTCTTTATTGTCTAGTTTACAATATAAAAAGTGTCTACATTTTGTGGGGCACTTGGACACCTAACGCCTTGCTAACGGGCTTGCCGTTTTTAAACTGCAAAACCCAAAACAAAATCATAACCCACCGAAGCTACAAAACGCAAACAAGAAGCCCTGAGTAGGCAAGTCCGTTGTTAAGCAACTTGTTAGCTTAAAATTAGAGTAAATGCCTGAAACAGCGTGCTTTAAACAAACTTTAGACACAAATATTACCTAC
>JALUZF010000264.1 GCA_027012135.1 Gammaproteobacteria bacterium | reverse complement strand
TTTTGATTAATTTATTCATGTTTTTCACCAGCAGGATAAGCTAAAATTTACGTTTGGCTTATAATATTTAAAAAGTTTTAAGAAAGTTTTAAGTTTGTTTGTGTAAAAAATTATAAAAAGTGTATAAAAAACATACAAACAGTATAATAGGTCTAAATCCGATGTATTTAAAGCGTATTAAAATACATAAGCATAACAATAGCAACTGCATAAACCTAAAACCCAAAACTTAAAATCTATGCCCCTCACATTGTTACAGAAAATTGCGCAAATAACCCGGAATCAGGAAGCCGAGTCTCTCATACATGCTTTTTTTCCCTTTATGCGCGATGAATTTCCTGCTTTACAGGCGATAGCTTTATACAAGGTGGATAATTATCAGCCTGAGGTGGTATATGGTGATGACTTTAAAGAGTTGCAGACAGAGATAAATGAGTTAATTCAGCAAATTTTAAACACCAAAGCGATTATTGGCTCACAGACCAAAGAGCTGGATGGGGTAAATTTACTTGTTGTAAAATCCAGCCGTGAAAAGCACTGTATTTACTTTATGGTCTATCTGCTGGATACATCGTGTATCAGTGAAGAACAAATGGACTGCATACTGACTATTACTGATATATACACCAATCACCAGGAACTGATATCTCTTAATGACAGGGATCCGCTGACCGGGCTGTATAACCGTAAGGCATTTGATCAGAAAATTCTCCGTTTGTTAAATAACGGGCCGCATCGACGTTCCTATGACACAGAACTATTCTCCTGTTTTGCCATTATCGATATTGATCATTTTAAACAGATCAATGACCGTTTTGGTCATCTCTATGGTGATGAAGTGCTGCTGCATTTTGCCCAGCAGGCCCAGGCTTTTTTCCGCCAGGATGACCTGGTGTTCCGCTACGGTGGTGAGGAATTTGTGGTGATTTTGCAGAATGTGGAAGAACAGGGCGCCAATAACGTTTTTGAGCGTTTCAGACAACATATTGAGAACTATCATTTTCCCCAGGTGGGTCAGGTCACCGTCAGTATCGGCATTACCCGTCTGGATACCAGCATGCTGCAGTCTGAAATTATAGATCGTGCTGACCATGCCCTGTACTATAGTAAAGAACATGGGCGTAATAATATAGCCTGTTATGAGACGCTGGTGGAAGAAGGGAAGCTAACGGAAATAAAAGTTGAGAATGACATAGAACTTTTTTGATTTATTCATACAAAGCCTTAATTTCCTTTTTAAACCGCTCCAGTATCTTAGGACGTTTGACTTTTAAGGTAGGCGTCAGCAGTCCATCCTCTACCGTCCATGGGTCCAGTGTTAATATCACCTTGCGAATTTTTGCATAGCCGGGAAAGTCATGCAGTACCGTACGTAAATGGCGCACAATATGATTGTGAACGGCTTTATCCTGTAAATTATTCTTATCAAACGGATCAAGATTATGTTCCTGGGCAATATGCACCCATTGTTCAGAATTTAATACCAGGACAGCACTGAGGTAGGCTTCGCCTTCACCGAGCAGCATAGCATGATCATATAGCGGCTCCATAACAATGGCATTTTCAATATCCGTGGGCGGAATTTTTTCACCATTGGACATAATAAGAATATCTTTAAGACGACCGGTAATATAAACATGGCCGGTTTTTTCATCAATACGGGCCTGGTCACCTGTGTGGAACCAGCCATCTGAGTCAATGGCTTCGGCTGTAGCCGCATGATTGTTCCAGTAGCCCATCATAACGCCGGGGCTTTTAATTAACAGCTCATCGTTTTCGCCGATTTTCATTTCCATGCCTTCCAGCGGGTGACCAATGGAGCGGGGATCGTTATTATCCAGGCGGTTAAAACTGGCCACCGGGCTGGTTTCTGTCAGTCCATAACCCTGAATTAACTGCAGGCCCAGTCCAATAAAGGTTTTGGCTACCGGGTAGGGAATGGCAGCGCCGCCGGTAGCCGCCAGGCGTAAACGGCCACCGAATTTCTGCATGACCTTGTCTGCAACCAGATGTTTCATTACCGGCCAGATCAGGCAGGCCAGGCAGAACATGGAGCGTCCCTGCTGATACTGAAAACGCCGCCAGCCGATATTAACCGTCAGGCGGAATAAAGCTCGTTTAATGGGCGAGCCTTTAAGCAGGGTATTTTCAATTTTGGCATAAACCCGCTCATAAATACGCGGTACTGAGATCAGCAATGTGGGTTTAATGGTGACCAGATCATCGGCCAGCAACTGGATAGAACGGGCAAAGGCCACCCGACAGCCGGCCATAACCGTCAGATAGTAGCCCAGGCTGCGTTCAAAAGTATGGGACATGGGCAGAAAAGATAAAAACAGGTCATCATGGCGTACTTTCAGACCAGTACCGGACGGATAGGCAATGGAAAGAATATTATGATGGCTCAGCATAACCCCCTTGGGTTTGCCGGTGGTACCGGAGGTATAAACAATAGTAGCCAGTTCTTTTGGGTCACCTTTACGTTTATGCAAAACATGGCCTTCCCTGGGTAACCATTGCTGACTGGTAGTGACTCTGTCAGACTCATTGGCTATTTTATCTTCCGTGGCATCCACCAGTACCACTCTTATTAAGGTGGTATTGTCAGGCTGTTGGCACCTGTCACGCAGCCGGCGCCACTGGCTGATATCCTGTACCACCAGCAGTTTAATGGCGGCATCTTCCAGGATATAGGCAATATTATCCGGGCGGTCTTCAAGGTATAAGGGAACAACAACCAGACCCAGACCCAGGGCAGCCTGATCTACTGCCACCCATTCCTTGCTGTTTTTCATTAAGATTCCAACCCGGTCCCCGCTTTCCAGGTCTTCGCCCAGCATGGCTTTCTGCCACCTGCCGACCAGCATGGCCATTTCATTCCAGGTGGTTTCTTCCCAGCTTTTAGTGGCTTTGTTGTATTGAATATAGGCAACCTCATCAGCAGAACGGGAAGTACGTTCATAAAAAAGCCCGTCCAGTGTTTCGGCTTCTTCAATTGTTATCATTGCTTTAGGGTTTGCAGTGGCCATATATTCGGGTTTCCCGGGGTTTTGTAGTTTTGTTCTTTAATGCTGTTTATACAATTATTAAACCTGGACTTCCCCCTTCTTTAGAAGGGGGATTGTAAATCAAGTAATTAACCCCCTATGTCCCCCTTTAAAAAAGGGGGATTTTAGAGCAGAACAATAAATGGATAAACATCAAATGTTTTTGGCTTGTATTCTAAATATGAAACATCCATATTTCATTGTTTTAGGTGTAAAATATAGCATGTTTCATGTTTATAGTAAGCCGTATAGTGCATTTAAAGCGGCGCATTAAAGGAGTTATTTTGAATATTATTTTAAATGGTGAATCCCGCACAGTAGTGGAAAACTGTACAGTGCAACAATTGCTGGCTGATATGGATATAGTTGCTCAGCGCCTGGCGGTTGAGGTGAATGAAGAGATTGTTCCCAAAAGCCGTCACGACAGTTTTGTATTCACTGAAGGTGACAAGGTGGAAATTGTGCATGCGATTGGCGGTGGCTAAGAGTATTGGACAGTGAATATTAAATTCGGGATAATGTCTCTCTTTTGGAATTTTAGATTATTAACAAATTCAGGATAAATAATGCAAGATGATACGTTTATTATAGCGGGTAAAGCATACAGCTCCCGTTTACTGGTCGGAACCGGTAAGTACAAGGACATGGATGAGACACGCGAAGCCATTGAAACCAGCGGTGCTGAAATTGTTACGGTAGCTATTCGTCGTACCAATATCGGGCAGAATCCTGATGAACCAAATCTTCTGGATGTTATTTCACCGGATAAATACACCATTTTACCTAATACTGCCGGTTGCTATACGGCAAAAGATGCTGTGCGTACCTGTCATCTGGCACGGGAATTACTGGACGGACATGACCTGGTTAAACTGGAAGTGCTGGGGGATCAGAAAACCTTATACCCTAATATGGTGGATACCATTGAAGCAGCAGAACTGCTGATTAAAGACGGCTTCAAGGTCATGGTGTACACCAGCGATGATCCCATTATTGCTAAACGCCTGGAAGAAATGGGCTGTGTAGCGGTTATGCCGCTGGCTGGCCTGATTGGCTCCGGCCTGGGAATTTGTAATCCGCATAATATCCGTCTGATCATTGAAAATGCTGAGGTACCCATTCTGGTGGATGCCGGTGTGGGTACGGCATCTGATGCCGCCATTGCCATGGAGCTGGGCTGTGATGCGGTGTTAATGAATACCGCCATTGCCGGTGCTAAAAATCCGGTACTGATGGCATCGGCCATGAAAAAAGCCATTGAAGCCGGCCGTGAGGCCTTCCTGGCAGGACGGATGCCGAAAAAAGCCTATGCAAGCGCATCATCCCCGATTGACGGTACGTTTTTTTAATCGCGGATAAATACGGATTGATACTGTGGCTGTAGAACATCCCCGCACCATTAAAAGCTATGTGGTTCGTTCCGGGCGCATGACGCCCGGGCAGGAAAAAGCCTACCAGGAAAACTGGTCACAATATGGTGTAGAAGCTGACGGCCGGATGCTGGATTTTCAGCAGCTCTATGGCCGGGATGCTCCGGTTATTCTGGAAATCGGTTTTGGTATGGGAGACTCCCTGTTTGAAATGGCTGTAAATAACCCGCATAACAATTACCTGGGTATTGAAGTACATAAACCGGGAGTAGGGCGGTTGTTGGGTAATATTAAAAAGCAAGCACTTACTAACCTGAAAGTCATGAAGTCTGATGCCATTGAGGTATTAAGCAAACAGATCCCCGATGAAAGTTTAAGCGCCGTGTATCTGTTTTTCCCCGATCCCTGGCATAAAACCCGGCACCACAAACGGCGTATTGTGCAGGATGATTTTATTCAGCTGGTGCGGCAGAAATTGCAGCCCGGCGGCCAGTTTCATATGGCAACGGACTGGCAGAATTATGCCGAGCATATGCTGGAACATATGCAAAGGGCCGAAGGTTTTGAAAATGCATCACCCAATGGAACCTATATCCCCCGGCCGGACTATCGCCCGATCACCAAGTTTGAACGTCGAGGCGAGCGACTGGGACATGGTGTCTGGGATATCTTATTTACTAAAACTGCAGTACCATGAATCTCACCATTGATCTGATACCGGCAACATGGATTATTCTGGCCGATTTTTTATTGTTGCCGATACTGTTTCTGGCTTTTTATACCTTTCCAAAACAATGGTTCAGCCGCCATTACAATATCTTTTTTGCTACCTGTATAGTCTTAATGCTGCTCTGGTCCATGAAGGCCGGCATTCATACCGGAATGGAATACCATTATCTAGGGGCAACCCTGCTGACTCTGATGTTTGGCTGGCAACTGGCGGTGCTGGGAGTAATGATTGAGGTCGGTGTTCTGGTGATCCGGGATGTCATCGAATGGCAGGTATTTGCAGCCAATGTGTTTTTAATGGGCATTATCCCCATCACCATTACCAGCATAGTACTAAAACTGGTAGAACGGATTGAACCCAACCACTTTATTATCTACTTTTTTATCGGCATGTTTGCCAATGCCATGATCACCATTGCTGCTTCTGTTTATATCGCCTCAATGGTCATGGTAGCTAGCGGTACCTATAGCTATGCCTTTGTCACCTATGAATACACACCCTATATCTTCCTGA
>JALUZF010000263.1 GCA_027012135.1 Gammaproteobacteria bacterium | reverse complement strand
AAGGATGATATTTCAGTTGAAGTTGCTTTGCAATGGAATGATACCTACCAGGAAAATATTTTCTGTTATACCAATAATATCCCACAAAGAGACGGTGGAACCCATCTGGCCGGTTTTAGATCCGCATTGACACGTACCTTGAACCAGTATATTGAACAGAGCGGAATTGCAAAAAAAGCCAAGGTGTCTACAACCGGGGATGATTCCCGGGAAGGCCTGACTGCCGTGCTTTCAGTTAAGGTTCCTGATCCAAAATTTTCTTCGCAAACTAAAGACAAACTGGTTTCATCAGAAGTTAAAAGTGCTGTGGAATCTGTTATGGCAGAGAAACTCAGTGAGTTTCTGGCAGAAAATCCTTCGGATTCCAAAGCCATTGCTTCAAAAATAATTGATGCAGCAAGAGCCAGAGATGCAGCAAGAAAAGCCAGGGAAATGACACGTAGAAAGGGAGCGCTGGATATTGCCGGTTTACCCGGTAAACTGGCCGATTGCCAGGAAAAAGATCCGGCCCTTTCTGAACTGTTCCTGGTGGAAGGGGATTCTGCTGGCGGTTCGGCTAAGCAGGGTAGAGACAGAAAAACCCAGGCTATATTGCCATTAAAAGGTAAAATTCTAAATGTAGAAAAAGCCCGCTTTGACAAAATGCTGTCATCAGCAGAGGTAGGCACACTGATCACAGCCATGGGGACCGGTATTGGCAAGGATGAATTTAATTTAGAAAAACTGCGTTATCATCGAATTATTATTATGACCGATGCGGATGTGGATGGTTCTCATATTAGAACCCTGCTGTTGACATTTTTCTATAGACAGATGCCGGAACTCATAGAAAATGGTTATATCTATATTGCACAGCCCCCTCTGTATAAAATCAAAAAGGGCAAGCAGGAAAAATATGTTAAAGATGATACAGAGTTAAATGATTATCTGCTTCAGGTTGCACTGGATAAGGCTGCACTCTACCCTGCTGAAGGCGTTCCACCCATTAAAGGAACTGCCCTGGAAGATTTGAGTAAAAAATATCTGGCTGTTAATGCCATTAAGGATCGTCTGGCCAGTCGTTATAACGAGCGCTTTCTGGATACTTTAATGAAAATGCCTCATATCAGTAATGAGGATTTACAAAATAAAGAAAAAATCCAGCAATGGACAGCAGATTTACATGACAAACTAAACCAGGTTGACAGTTTTTCTATTGCCTATGAAATTGAAGTAGCAGAGAAAAACGAAGATGACTTTGATATTCGATTTAATGAAGTTCGTCATGGGGTTAAACACGAGTATATGATCCCCTCTGATTTCTTCCGTTCAGGCGAATACAGAACATTAATGGATTTCTCTGAACAACTGGAAGGCCTGTTAACACCGGGTGAAGCCATGGTAGAGCGAGGAGAAAAACGTAAACAGGTAGATACATTTGAAGAAGCTCACAAATGGCTAATTAATGAATCCAAACGTGGTCAACATATACAGCGCTACAAAGGTCTGGGTGAAATGAATCCGGAACAGTTATGGGAAACTACCCTGGATGCCAATGTACGCCGTCTGTTACAGGTAAGAATTGAAGATGCTGTAGCAGCAGATGAAATCTTTACCACATTAATGGGTGATCATGTAGAACCAAGAAGAATCTTTATAGAAAACAATGCTTTATCTGTAACGAATATCGATATTTAAACTATAAGCTTAGCCCTGCATCCAATGGGTGGTGGGCTAAGCTTTAATAAATCAACCTGATTAAAATTTCTATAAGTATAAGAAAAACAAAAATTTAAGCTGTTGGTTCATCTTTAATTAAGGCAAAAAAGCTATAATAAGCTGTATATAGTCAGTATTAGTCGGTAATAATTAAGCCAGTTAATTAATGAGATAGAGTTATAACAGCATGAAAAACATAATTTCTTTAATTGTTGTAATTGTTATCAGTTTGAGCGGCCCATCTGCAATAGCCCGTTCTCTTAACACACTTTCTTACCAGTCCCTGAAAGAAACGATCCTGGCCCTGGATCACACCCGAATAAAATCACAAACAGAAATTCAGCGTTTAAGACTCTCCCCTTCTTTGGAGAATAGTCACTATAAGCAAACACAATTAAAAGAGTACCTGATCTTTACAGAATATCTGGCTTATCAGATTAACCAGTATTGTGAGCAGATAATCAACTTGTATGGACAGGATAAAACAAATGGCCTGCCCTGTGAAACAATGAGTGCTGCTGCGGATCTACAGAGTTTTGAACAGCAAAAAGAACTTAAAACAGGAACCGAACAGATTAATGAACTGGAAGATGAGTTTATGGCCTCACTGGGTAATTTTGATGAAATGCTGCTTAAAGAGGAAGAAGAAATTTCACAAACCAGCCGGAAAAAAAGCAGCTCTTCATCTGCAAGTGGTCAATCTAATTCAGATTCTCAGAACGGAAAACAATCAGCTGGCTCTGGTAAAGAAAGCAGTGGTGGGGAAAACAATAGCAGTAATGGCAATAATAGCGGTTCATCTGGAATGGGTGAACAGTCTGAATCCGGTAAACAGTCACAACAAAATGGTAAGCAGACCACCGGTAAAAAATATGGTGGAAGTGGCAGCGGCAAGGGACAGGCTCATAAACAATCAGGTTATGGCAATAAAACTTCAGAAAGAGAAAGAAGAAAACTGGATGAAATTGATGACGATATTGTTGCCCGTCAGTTAAAAGAAGCAGCGGAAAAAGAAAAAGATCCTCAATTAAAAGAAAAATTATGGGAAGAATATTATCGTTATAAAAAAGGTTTAAATAAATGAGAGTGTTAACCATTCAGTGTATCTAAGCTGAAACTGTCTACAGGTATTCTAAATTCTTTCAGATTAAATAAAGTGAATGAAATAAAACAGGTAAAAAATATGTTAAACAAAGAAGGAGCGATACAACGGTTCTTTCAATCATTAATAATAACACTGATTGTTATTATATTCAGTGGCTGTTCATCCATACCTAACCCCTATCATTATGGGGATGTTGAACATGGTGTTAAACCCATTATTGCCCAGCATGAGATAAATAATAAAAACCTGCTGGATGTTTCTATTAAAATGTTTGATCCCGGAAAGCTGCCGGAAGATGAAGATGATAGACGGGGATTAAGTGAAGAAATTCGCAAGGCAGAAGCCCGTTATATGCCTATTCATTTAAAATACACCATGCAGAGAACCGGTTACTGGGGAAATGTACGTGTTGTTCCCGGAGAAAATGAAGGCAGTGAAATTCAGATAGAGGGAAAAATTCTTGAATCTAATGGTGAGGAAATAAAAGTAGCCATAAGAGTGAGTGATGCCACTAATAAATTATGGTTTGAAAAAGAATATTCTCAGTCAGTGACTCTGGAACAAAGAGGACATACAGAACCTGAAAAAAGAGACAGCTTTCAGGATATTTATAATAAGATATCAAACGACATAATTGAATACAGAAGGAAACTGACATCCAGTGAAGTAAGTCGAATTAAACAGGTGGCACAATTACGTTTTGCAAAATACATGGCACCGGCAACCTTTTCAAATTATCTTAAAAAAGACAGAGATGGAATATACCAGCTAGTGCGTTTACCATCAGAAGATGATCCTATGATAAAAAGAGTTGAGGCAGTAAAAGCTCGTGATAATTTATTACAGGATACCATCAATAATTACTACGACATCTATTATAGTGATATGTGGGAGTCTTATGATAACTGGAGAAAATTTCGTTCTGAAGAAATGGCCACTATTCGGGAAATTGACAGAAAGGCTTTAACACAGAAAGTCATAGGTGCAGCAGCAATTATTGGTGCTATTGCTCTGGGTGCTTCAAGTAACCAGGATGTCAGAGACAGAAGCGGTACCTTGCGCTCTATTATGATAGCAGGAGGAGGCTATGCCCTGTACCAGGGATTTCAGACCAGTAAGGAAACTGAAATTAATAAGGAATCTATCGAAGAACTGGGTGCATCATTCAGTAGTGAGGTAGAGCCTATGGTAATTGATATTGAAGGTAAAACGACTAAATTGACTGGTTCAGCAGAACAGCAATATGCTCAATGGAAACAATTATTAAGAAAAATTTACCAGCAGGAAACAGGCTTTGATAATTGATGGCTATTTATCAATATCCTCAAGCATTGGTATGGGATAGAGGAAAAAATCATTGACCATACCTGATCTAAAATCCCCTGCCGCTAAAGCGGAATCCAGAGAAAATAATCAGCAGCAACAGTCAGCTATGATGTGGATCCTGACAGGAACCATTATCTGTCTGATCCTGGTGATTGTTATTCTGTTACTGCGTCCGGAACAGGGTCAAGCGGTTAAAGAGCACAGTTTAACTGAAAAAAAACAGCCAGAAATAAAACAGCAAGTTACCAATCAAAATAAGATAAATACAGATAATAAAGTAACTAACGATAAAGATAAGTCTGATAAAGATTACACTTATAATGAACAGATAGAAATAGTATGGTTTCTAAAAAAAACACAGGCGGAAAATGAACAGTTAAAGGTCTGGTCAGAAGAAATATATAAAATGGCAATGGAACTGGAAAAACAGGCATTGCAGGATAAAAAGGATCAGAAGTTTAAATTAGCGGAAGGTCAATTTCAGCAGGCCATTGATCTGATAGAACAGAGCCTGAATAATAAACAGACAATTAAGAGCAGCCTGTTACAGAAGACAGAGCAATTATTAACTAAAAATGAAACAGAACAGGCAAAGAAGACACTTGAAAAAGCTCGTATTATCGATCCACAGGATAAAAAAATTGATGAACTGATGCAGAGAATAATACAGCGTCCTCAGGTATTAGAACTGGAAAAACAGGCTGTTAGATATGAACAGGATGATAATAAACAGGGGGCACTGGAAGCCTATACAAAAATTATAGAGATGGATAAGCAGTACTTAAAAGCACAGAAAAAAATTGCAGAATTAACTAAGCAAATAAAAGATGATCAGTTTAAAAAAACCATAGGACAACTCATTATTGCCCTGGATAAAAATAATATAAAAAAGGCGCAGTTAGTGTTTAATCAGGCACAATCCATTTATCCAGAAGATCCAGTTCTGGCAGAGTTGCAGCAAAGATTAAACCAGCAGAAAAAAACAGCAACTATTATAAAAAATTTAAAACAGGCCGAGTATTATCAGCATAATGAACAATGGAATAAAGCCTTAAAGGCTTATAAAGCTGTATTAAAAGCTGATCCTAATTCCAGTAATGCTCTGCTGAATATTGAACGGGTAAAAAAATATATTAAGATAAACCAGAGTCTGGATAAGATAATACAGTCTCCAGACAGGCTTCAGGAAGATAAAGTTCTAGATAATTCCAGAGCGATACTGGCTTTTGTTAAGGATCAACTTAAACATAAAAACGGCCTGCTATATCCCCTTTCCAGGACTCCGGTATTAAAACAGAAGTTAATAAAAACAGAAAATATTATTCAATCAGCATCAAAAATAATCAATGTGCAATTAATATCGGATAATAAAACCGAAGTGGTTATCTATAAAGTTGGGAAGTTTGGCAAGTTTGAAAACAGAGAGATAAAGTTAAGACCGGGGCTTTATACTATAGTAGGTTCAAGAGATGGTTTTAAGGATTATAGAAAAAAAGTAAGAATATTACCTGATAAAAATAACGTTAGTATTGTAATTGTC
>JALUZF010000262.1 GCA_027012135.1 Gammaproteobacteria bacterium | reverse complement strand
TAATTTGTTTTTTATCTGAACGCTGAATGCTTAACGCTGAACGCTCTGTTTTTTTATGATTACATTAAATGTTGATTTAGGTGAACGCAGTTATCCTATTTTTATCGGACAGGACATTCTAGGTGATTCTGCTCTGTTATCGCCCTATATAGCCGGTAAGCAGGTTGTCGTTGTTACTAATGAAACAATAGCGCCTTTGTACCTGGAAAAAACACTCAGCGGTCTGACAGACTATCAATGTGAAACGGTTATTCTGCCTGACGGTGAAGTTTATAAAACCTGGGAAGGCATTATGCCTGTTATCGACCGACTTATGGAAAAGCAGTTTGATCGCCGGGTCACCCTTATTGCTCTTGGCGGTGGTGTAATTGGAGATATGACGGGATTTGCTGCGGCTATTTATCGACGTGGTGTAAATTTTATCCAGATCCCCACAACCTTACTGGCCCAGGTAGATTCTTCCGTAGGCGGTAAAACCGGTGTAAACCATCCTCTGGGCAAGAACATGATAGGCGCTTTTCACCAGCCCCAGTGTGTCATTGCCGATACCAATACCCTGAACACCTTAGATGAAAGGCAGCTCAGCGCAGGATTGGCAGAAGTGATTAAATATGCCCTCATCAACAGTCGCGAGTTTTTCACCTGGTTGTCTGATAATATGCCACGACTGGTACAGAGGGAGCCGGAAGCACTGGCCTATGCTATTGAATTTTCCTGTCAGGACAAGGCTGATATTGTTGCTGCCGATGAAAAAGAAGCCGGACAAAGAGCCTTGTTAAACCTTGGTCATACCTTTGGTCATGCCATAGAGACCGCTCTGGGATACGGCAACTGTTTACACGGGGAAGCGGTAGCCATTGGTATGGTAATGGCAGCTGATTTATCCGTCAGACACGGCTGGATAAACGATGATGTGCAGCAACAGATAAGCGCGTTAATTCAAAAAGCCGGTCTGCCGGTCAGTGTGCCAACAGATACCGATGCCCGTATTACTGCACAACAGTTTCTCAGCCTGATGGCCGGCGACAAAAAAGTACTGGACGGACAATTACACCTGGTATTAATAAAAGAACTGGGGCAAAGCTTTATTACAGCCGATTTTGACATAGAAAAACTGAACGAAACAATAAAAACCTTTGCTACAGCCTGAAAAAACACCATAATAACTTAACACTTAACACTTAACACTTAACACTTAACACTTAACACTTAACACTTAACACTTAACACTTAACACTTAACACTCAACACTGCATACCCCTACATGGAGTTAACCTGTGCCGCACCTGGATAACCTTGGTCTGAAAGACAATCCTTTTAAAAAAAATAACGACTATCGTTATTATTATGCCGATCAAAATCGTGCCCAGATCCTGGAAGCTACCGAACACCAGATAGAGTTTTCCAGTAATGTACAGGTTATTATCGGTGATCCGGGTATGGGTAAGTCACACTTACTTAACACTCTGGCACATCGCCTGGATAATAACTGGCGTATTGCCACTATCCAGGTAAATGAGCAGGTGGACACCTTATCCTTAATCCATGAGATTCTGGAAGCCTTCGGCGGGAAGATAGACGCAGGTGAAGAGCTACTTGAAGCCCTTGAAAACCAGTTAAGTGATACCCTGCAACTGGGTTTTAAACCGGTCCTGTTTCTGGATAATGCCCACTATCTTTCTGTTGATTCCATACGTTTTCTACTACAGCTTTCCCAGCAACAGCAGGATGATGAACCTTATATTAAAATTGTCCTGTTTGCCGGCGCGGAAATCACAGAAAATCTGCAGTCGTCTGAGCTCAGAGCTTTTCGGGATGCTATTCATATTGCTCACCTGGAAGCACTGGATAAAGAAGGAGTTTCAGGTTATTTGAGGCACAAACTGGCTATTGTCGGTTTTGATCGGGAATCGCCATTTACCCCCCGTATTATTGACAGTATTTTTAAAGATTCACAGGGAATACCGGAAAAAGTTGATTTTTATGCCAATAAATTTCTGGCTTCCAGCGGCAAGGCGGCAGACTATATTACCGAAGATGAATCAGCTGCAACAGAATCCGTGGCAGTGCAGGATGAAGCATTATGGCAGGAAGCTGATATACAGGATGATCGTATTGACCAGGCCGAACAACAGCTGAATCGCCTGACTGAAAAATTTGATGAAATCGAGAAACTGACAGAACCGTCTTCCCATGATGGGGAGTTTAATGAAAGTGAAGAGGACAGCTATAATTCTGAGGTGTCTGATTTTTTAACCTCCTCTGAAGAAAATGAACCGCCTCAACAAGCTTCTGTTTTATCCCGCATGATGATCCCCAGTGCTGTTATTGCTGTTGTTGTCCTTGCGATAATTGTCATTTTCAGCGTTTTTAATCATCCGTCAGATTTGAGTCAAAATAAGCAGTTGACTGAAGAAGAACAAATAGAATTACTTCCTCTGGAACTGCCGGTACAAAATAATAATTCGGGAGGCAATAAGACCAAGCAGCAGAACTCTTCATCCGCACAGTCTGATGCCGGTTCAGTTAAAAATCAGGAAACGAAAAAGGTATTAAATGCTCCAGTTCCCATGCAGGAAAAAACAGTTTCCCAGGAAGTTAACCAGCTTCCGGAATTGTCTGAACCGGTAGATACCTCTAAACCGCTTCTGGTTGAAAAATCAGAGCAGCAGCCAGACCAGAAGAACGTGCAACAGAAGGCAGAAACCGCTGCTAGTATATCCTTATCAGATCAGGCTGCAGCTCGGAACAGGAATGATGCTATTCAGGTAGAATCTTCATCGGCTGCAGGCATTCCAGAACTTAAATCCGTAGAACCAGAGCCGGTTATTGGTTCCAGTAAGCGCCAGACTATTACGATTATTGGCCGTAAGCTTCAGCCGGACAGCCGACTCATTGTCTCCTGGGGAAAAAACAGCAAGATATTTTCAGCGGCTCAGACCCCGGAGCAATGGCAGTATATTAATAGCAATAAGGTAAAACTGCAGCTGACTACCGGCATAGAAACAGAGACCTGGCGGGTAATTGCAGAAAACCCCGGAGGGCAGCGTTCCAGTGTGCTTGTTTTTGATGTAGTTAAACCTTTTATTGCTAATATGGCGATAACAGCCATTGCACCTGAGCCTGTTCCGGGCAGTAATAAACGTCAGATCATTACAATTAAGGGGCAGGGGTTTACGCCAAAGACAGTCATAGAATTAAAATGGGATAAAAATAATAAACATTTTTCATCCAGTTTATCGCCTGAGCAGTTTAAATATATCAGCAGTAATGAAATTCGTCTGTATATTACGACGGGTACCCAGGAACGAAAATGGAAAGTAACGGCAAAAGAGCCTCAGAGCGGGGCAACAAGCCATTTTTCATTTACAGTAAGAAATCAGCTTAAAGAAAACCAGAAAACTAAAATCGCCAGCACACCGGTTTCCTCTCAAATAAAACAGGAGGCGTGGATTAGCCAGCAGCCAGACAGTGCTTATACTGTTCAGTTATTCAGCTCCTACGAACAGCAGGCCATCGAAGGTTTTGTCCAGAAATATGCTTTGCAGGGTAATATTGCCCGTTTTGCCAGTCAAAGGGATGGAAAAACCTGGTTTAGCCTGATTTATGGTTCATTTGCAACAAAACCGGCGGCAGAAAAGGCGGTTTCAGGATTAAATCCGCAATTGCGTAAAACAAAGCCCTGGATAAGAACATTTGCCAGTATTAAATTGCAATTAGCGGAAAATAAAAAGACCGCTGCTACAGAAACTTCCAAAGTCACCAAAGCCAGACCTGATTCAGTGCCTGTAAATATTTCTGGTTCTGTCTCTAAAGCCGTTTCTAAAACAAAAGACGAAGCCTGGATATGGACTCAGAGTCCGGCCGATTATACCTTACAGCTGGTTGCCTTAAGCAGTGAAAGCAGTATTAAAGCCTATATATCCAGATATCATCTGGATGATCAGGCGGTGTATTTTAAATACCTGAAAAATGGTAAACCATTATATATTCTTATTTACGGAAGTTATGCGAATAAGGCTTCAGCAGAACAGGCTGCACAGCAACTGAAAGGCAAAATTTCCGGCAGTAAACCCTGGATCAGACGTTTTTCTGATATCCATAATATAATGACAGTTCAATAAGCGTATAAGTAACGACGGTACTCTGTTACTTATACCAGCTATGATACCCTCTTCTCGGCATTTCCACATCTAGACCAAATCCTTATGACAGGGTATAATATCTGGCTCTTTCGACCCTGTATGGCTGAAATAAACCTTCTTTTTGTCTGGTTAAAGGCTATTTGGCTCAAGGCTTTTTATTTAGCTCAAGGCTATATATCTAGCTCAAGGCTATATATCTAGCTAAAGGCTTATTACCCGGCAAATAAGAAGAGTCCGACTCGAAAAGCGGGTTGAGATGTTTTAATATTCACAATTTCTATCAATTGAGGCCTGTAATGCCAATATTTGAAACACAATATCACACACACGTTCAGCAGAATGCTCCGAAAGTGCTGCAAGATACTCTCTATCAATCTTCATTTGAAAAAGATAATTGCGGTTTTGGTCTGATTGCCCATATGGATGGTGCTAACAGCCACTGGCTGGTGGATACAGCCATTAAGGCACTGGCGCGTTTAACACACCGTGGTGCGATTTCTGCTGATGGTAAAACCGGTGATGGTTGTGGTTTGTTATTACAGAAACCTGATGCGCTGATGCGAGCTGTGGCCCAGGAACAGGGTTTTGAACTGGCGGAAAACTATGCCGTGGGCATGGTTTTTCTAAGTCAGGACAATACGGTAGCGGAAACGGCCAGAACTCAGTTGAATAAAGAACTGGAGGCAGAAGGTCTGCAGGTGGCCGGCTGGCGTGTAGTACCAGTGGATGAAAGCGCCTGTGGTGATGAAGCGCTTAAATCACTGCCTCAAATTGAACATATTTTTATTAATCCAGCCGAGGGTATGGATCCTGTAACCTTTGACCGGCACCTGTATATTGCACGTCGCCGTACTGAAAAAACCATTCAGGACAATGACGAGGTATTTTATATCCCGTCCATGAGTTCCCAGGTAGTTTCCTATAAAGGCCTGGTTATGCCGGAATTTCTGCCGGTTTTTTATAAAGACTTAAATGATGAGCGCATGGCGACCGGTATGTGTGTATTCCACCAGCGTTTTTCTACCAATACCTGGCCTCAATGGCGCCTGGCTCAGCCGTTCCGCTACCTGGCTCATAATGGTGAAATTAATACCGTGCAGGGTAATCGTAACTGGTCAGTGGCTCGCGGTCATAAGTTTGAAACTCCCTTAATTCCAAATATGGACGATATTCGTCCGCTGGTTTCCATGAGCGGTTCTGATTCCAATAGTATGGATAATATGCTGGAAGCATTGCTGGCCGGCGGTATGGATATTTTCCGTGCCATGCGTCTGTTAATTCCACCCGCCTGGCAGAATGTGGATAATCTGGATGCCGATCTGAAAGCCTTTTATGAATACAATTCCATGCATATGGAAGCCTGGGACGGGCCGGCCGGTGTGGTTATGACCGATGGCCGTTATGCGGCCTGTACCCTGGACAGAAACGGTCTGCGCCCGGCCCGTTATGTGATTACCAGAAACCTTCATGGTCAGGACGGTCTTAAGGATGTTACTTATTCCGGCTGTGTCATTACCCTGGCTTCTGAAACCGGCGTCTATGATTATGCAGAAACCGATGTAGTGGCCAAGGGGCGTCTTAAGCCCGGCCAGATGCTGGCGGCCGACACCCATACTGGTGAGCTGATGCTGCCTGATGATGTGGACGAACATCTTAAAAACCGTCAGCCTTACAAAGAGTGGTTAAACAAGGGCATTAAGTACCTTAAATCTGAACTGATTGAGCCGTCTTCCGTGGTCGGCTGTATGGATGATGAAACCTTTAAGGTGTATGAAAAACAGTTTCAGATCACCAATGAAGAAAAAGAATATGTTATTAAGGTACTGGCTGAAAATGCCGCAGAAGCCGTGGGCTCCATGGGGGATGACACACCTATGGCGGTACTTTCCAGCCGGGTAAGACCTTTTTATGATTATTTCCGTCAGCAGTTTGCCCAGGTCACTAATCCACCAATCGACCCTATTCGTGAAAGCATTGTCATGTCCCTGGAAACCTGTCTGGGGGCGGAACAGAACCTGTTTGAAGAAACTGCTGAACATGCCACCCGTCTGCTGGTAGATTCACCCGTACTGTCCTGTGCCAAGTATGAAAACCTGATCAATATGGATGATCCGGCTTATGCCAATGAAATCATCAATCTGAACTATGATCCTCAGTTCAGTCTGAAAACAGCTCTGACTAATATCTGTGAACAGGCAGAACAGGCCATTAGAAACGGCAAGGTAATTATTGTGCTTAATGACAAAGCACTGTCTAAGGACAAAATTACCATTCATGCTTTAATGGCTACTGGTGCGGTACATCATCACCTGATTGCCAGAGGCCTGCGCTGCGATGCCAATATTATTGTTAAAACCGGTACCGCACGGGATCCCCATCATTTTGCCACCCTGATAGGTTACGGTGCGTCTGCGGTTTATCCTTATATGGCCTATGAAACCCTGGCCAAGCTCATAGAGCATAAGGAAATTGAAGACTGCGATATTGGTAAGGCAACCAAGGCCTATCGTAAGGGCATTAATAAGGGCCTGTATAAGGTGATGTCCAAAATGGGCATTTCCACCATTGCCAGTTATCGAGGTTCCCAGTTATTTGAAGCCATTGGTATTGATGAAGAAGTCACCGAAATGTGCTTTAAGGGCACCACCAGCCGCCTGGCCGGTGCCGGCTTTGAAGATTTTGAAAGTGACCAGCGCTTCCTCAACAAGGTTGCCTGGAACCCCCGTAAAAACAATGATCACGGCGGTATTTACCGTTATGTTCATGGTGGTGAATACCATGCCTATAATCCTGATGTGGTTCAGTATATGCAGCAGGCAGTGCAAAGCGGGGATTATAATGCCTATAAAAAATATGCTGATGAAGTAAATAAGCGTCCCATTGCTACTTTGCGTGATTTATTAAAAGTGCGTGAGGATATTGACCCTATTGCCATAGATGAGGTGGAACCGGCCGAAGCACTGTACAAACGCTTTGACAGTGCCGCCATGTCTTTAGGCGCACTGTCACCTGAAGCCCATGAAACGCTGGCAGAAGCCATGAATCGTCTGGGCGCCCGTTCCAATTCCGGTGAGGGTGGTGAAGATCCGGCCCGTTACAATACCGTAAAAGTGTCCAAGATCAAGCAGATTGCCTCCGGGCGTTTCGGCGTAACACCCCATTACCTGGTTAATGCTGAAGTGCTGCAAATTAAAATTGCTCAGGGCGCCAAGCCTGGAGAAGGCGGTCAGCTGCCCGGCCACAAGGTAGATGAGAACATTGCCCGCCAGCGTTATTCTGTGCCCGGTGTCACCCTGATTTCACCACCTCCGCATCATGATATTTACTCCATTGAGGATTTATCCCAGTTAATCTATGACCTGAAACAGGTAAATCCTGATGCTCTGGTTTCCGTGAAACTGGTTTCCGAACCGGGTGTCGGTACCATTGCCGCCGGCGTGGCCAAAGCCTATGCCGACTTAATTACCATTTCCGGATATGACGGCGGTACTGCGGCCAGTCCTCTGGCTTCGGTTAAATACGCCGGTTCTCCCTGGGAGCTGGGTCTGAGTGAAACTCAGCAGGCCTTATGTGCTAATGATCTGCGCGGTAAAATCCGTCTGCAGACTGATGGTGGTTTAAAGACCGGCCTGGATATTGTCAAGGCCGCCATCTTAGGGGCAGAAAGCTTTGGTTTTGGTACTGCTCCTATGATTGCCATGGGCTGTAAATACCTACGGATCTGTCACCTTAATACCTGTGCCATGGGGGTAGCCACTCAGAATAATATTCTGCGTATGAACCACTTTATCGGTAAAGTGGAAATGGTGATGAACTACTTTAAGTTTGTGGCTCAGGAAACCCGTGAATGGATGGCTTCTTTAGGTGTCTCCAGACTGGAAGACCTGATAGGCCGTACTGACTTACTGGAAATACTGGAAGGTCAGACTGAACGTCAGAGCCGTCTGGACTTAACACCCTTATTAAAAACCATAGATGATGACAGCAAGCCTCGCTACTGTATAGAGCCGAAAAATGAGCCTTATGACAAGGGCGAAACGGCAGAGAAAATGGTAGCTGACATATTGCCTGCTATTGAAGGCAAATCTGGCGGTACCTTTGAGTATGAGATTCAGAATACTGATCGTTCCATCGGAGCCCGCCTGTCCGGTGAAATTGCCAAACGCTATGGCAATCTGGGCATGTGTGAGAACCCCATTACCGTTAAGATGAAAGGTTCTGCCGGTCAGAGCCTCGGCGTCTGGAATGCCGGCGGTCTGTATCTGGAGGTAGAAGGTGATGCCAATGACTATGTGGGCAAAGGCATGGCTGGCGGACGCATTGTCCTGTTCCCGGCCTGCGGAACCACCTTTAAAACCAGTGAAGCTGCTATTATTGGCAATACCTGTCTCTATGGTGCCACCGGCGGTAAATTACTGGCGGCTGGTCTGGCTGGTGAACGTTTCGGGGTCAGAAACTCCGGGGCTCATGCGGTTGTCGAAGGCATTGGTGATCACGGCTGTGAATATATGACCGGCGGTGTCATTACCGTACTGGGTGAAACCGGCCTGAACTTTGGTGCCGGTATGACCGGCGGTTTTGCCTATGTGCTGGATCTGCATAATAACTTTGTGGATCGTTATAACCATGAGTTAATTGATATTAACCGCATCAATAATGAAACCATGGAAGCTCATCGCCATTACCTGAAGGGTAATATCGAGGAGTTTGTCCAGGCCACCGGCAGTGAATGGGGTCAGCATATTCTGGATAACTTTGCTGATATGAGCGGTAAGTTCTGGCTGGTCAAGCCCAAGGCGGCTTCCATTGACAGCCTGCTGGAAACACTGTCCACAGAAGCGGCCTGAACAGCACCATCGGCATACAGAAACTAAATTTATGATGGCGGCCTGGCAAGTAAGCCGTATCAAGCGCTACTACTTAAGGTAAAATTATGGGTAATATATTCCAGTTTTTGCAAGTTGACAGAAAAGATCCGAATAAGAAAGATTCACAGCAGCGGATCACTGAATATAAAGAAATTTACGAAATTTTTGATCAGCAACGAACTACTGAGCAGGCGGATCGCTGTCTGGATTGCGGTAACCCATATTGTGAATGGCGCTGTCCGGTACATAACTATATTCCTCACTGGCTGCGTCTGGCCAAAGAAGGCAAGATTATAGAAGCGGCAGAACTGTCCCACCGAACCAATTCCCTGCCGGAGATCTGCGGCCGTGTCTGTCCGCAGGATCGACTGTGTGAAGGCGCCTGTACTCTGAACAGCGACTTTGGTGCCGTGACCATTGGCTCTGTAGAACGTTATATTACTGATACGGCTTTTGAACAGGGCTGGCGTCCGGATCTTTCAGAGGTTAAAGATACCGGTAAAACTGTGGCGGTTATTGGTGCCGGGCCAGCAGGTCTGGGATGTGCCGATGTACTGGTGCGCAATGGTGTTAAACCGGTGGTCTATGACCGTCATCCTGAAATCGGCGGACTGCTGATGTTCGGCATCCCTGAATTCAAGCTGGAAAAAGGCGTGGTAAAAAAGCGCCGTAAAGTTCTGGAAGAAATGGGCGTTGAGTTTGTGCTTAATACCACTATCGGTGAAGATGTCGCTATGCAGGACCTGCTGGATAAGCATGATGCGGTCTTTATGGGCATGGGGACTTATACTTCCATGACTGCTGGGATACCCGGCGAAGACCTGGATGGTGTGCATGTAGCACTGGACTTTTTGATCTCCAATGTCAAAAACTGCTACAACTATGAAACCGACTTTATTAGTATGGAAGGTAAAAAAGTGGTAGTACTCGGCGGTGGTGATACGGCTATGGACTGTACCCGTACCTCTATCCGTCAGAAAGCCGATCAGGTATTCTGTGCCTACCGCCGTGATGAAGCCAATATGCCCGGCTCCAAAAAAGAAGTTCAGAATGCCAAAGAAGAAGGTGTTCAGTTTCTGTGGAATCGGCAGCCGGTAGAAATTGTCGGTGAAAACGGCAAGGTGACTGGCATTAAACTGATCACCACCCAGCTGGGTGAGCCGGATGAGCGCGGCCGTCGCCGCCCTGAACCCATTGAAGGTTCAGAAGAAGTGGTACCTGCCGATGCGGTGCTGATTGCCTTTGGTTTCAGACCCAATCCACAACCGTGGTTTGCTGATTATGATGTTACACAGGATGAGCGCGGCCGGGTAGTCGCCCCGGTAGAACAGGAATTTACCTACCAGACCAACAACCCCAAAATATTTGCCGGTGGTGACATGGTCAGAGGCTCTGACCTGGTAGTCACTGCTATTTCTGAAGGCCGTCAGGCAGCAGAAGGTATACTGGATTATCTGGATGTATAAATAAAGTCCGTACCAGAATACTTTTTATATGCCCTTCAATTTTTTAATCTGCCGGAGCAGAATTAATGACTGAACTAAAAAACGATCGTTTTCTAAAAGCCTTACTACGTGAGCCCGTGGACATGACGCCGGTGTGGATGATGCGTCAGGCCGGTCGTTATTTACCTGAATACCGGGCTACCCGTGAAAAAGCCGGCAGCTTTATGGATTTATGCATGAATCCGGAACTGGCCTGTGAAGTGACGATTCAGCCCCTGGAACGTTATCCTCTTGATGCGGCTATTCTGTTTTCTGATATTCTGACCATACCCGATGCCATGGGACTGCAGCTGCGTTTTGCCCAGGGCGAAGGCCCAAAGTTCGACAAACCCATTACCTGCAGGGCCGATGTGGATGCTTTAGGTATTCCTGATCCGGAAGGGGAATTAAAATATGTCATGGATGCGGTACGCACCATCCGCAGAGAACTGAACGGCCGGGTACCCTTAATCGGTTTTTCCGGCAGTCCCTGGACACTGGCCACCTATATGGTTGAAGGCGGCTCAACCAAGGAGTTCGGTAAAGTCAAAGGTATGATGTTTGATGAGCCCCAAACCATGCACAAATTACTGGACACCCTGGCTCAGTCGGTAACCTCCTATCTCAACGCCCAGATAACCGCCGGCGCTCAGGCGGTTATGATTTTTGATACCTGGGGCGGTGTTTTAACGCCAAGAGACTACAAAGAATTTTCCCTGGCCTATATGCAGCGGATTGTAGAAGGCCTGACCCCTGAAAATGATGGCCGTAAAGTACCTGTCGTACTATTTTCCAAAGGCGCCGGCGGCTGGCTGAAAACAATGGCTCAGACCGGCTGTGATGCATTAGGCGTGGACTGGACACTGGATCTGGCCGATGCCAGAGCTATGGTAGGGGATAAGGTTGCCTTACAGGGTAATATGGACCCCAGTATCCTGTATGCCAAACCGGAACGCATTGAAGAAGAAGTTAAAACCGTCCTGGCCAGCTACGGCAAGGGCAATGGCCACGTCTTTAACCTGGGCCATGGTATCCACCAGCATATTAATCCGGAACGGGTTGGGGTGTTTATTAATGCGGTGCATGAGTATAGTAAGCAGTATCATGAAGAGCAGCGCTGAGCGCTGAGAAAGAGCAAAAGAAAAGAGCCCGGACTTTACAAAATGGATTTTGTGTTTATGCTTTTCTCAACGCTCAACGCTCAACGCTCAACGCTCAACGCTCAACGCTCAACGCTATGTCTCTACTGAATCACAAAATTCGTAAAATAAAGTCCCTCAATTTGCTTTTTCCCTGTCAGTTCCTTTAATACATCCTCAACAGCCGCCTGAATTTTTTCCTGCAGGGCTTTTTTCTTCTTGGGAGTATTGACTGATTCACGGCTCTGTTCTGAGAGCAGGGTAATAATAATATCCCGTAAGGGTGCATTATGCTTCTGTACTTCGGCAATGGCATCCGGTGTGCCGAGGATTTGAATGCGTACCTGTAAAAAACGCATTCTGCGTTCTTTAGTCTGCAAATTAACCACAAAAGGCGGGGACAGCTCATAATATTTGGTATCATCTACAGTTTCTTCACCGCCACCTTCTTCTGCGTATAAAGGATTAACTACCGCTAAACTGAACAATAAGAACACTAAAACACCAAAAACAGCCTTTGTCTGAGCTTTAAAACCAAACATATACTTTCCACCCGCTTTAAAAATAATAACTACCCATAAGTTTAGTCCAAAACACAAAAAGTACTAGAAAAAATAAAAGTTTCACAAACTATATACTTAACACTTAACACTTAACACTTAACACTTAACACTTAACACTCTATGCTCTTTCTCAACGCTCAACGCTCAACGCTCAACGCTCAACGCTCAACGCTCAACGCTCAACGTTCAAACCAGCCTCTCAATCATCCCCACCGCCTGATTTAAATAGGAACTACCAAATAAATTAGCATGGTTAAGAATATGATACAGGTTATACAGTGTTTTACGTTGACTGTATCCAGCGTCCAGTGGCCAGCTGGCATTATAGGCATCATAAAAATCCCGCCCGAAGCCGCCAAATAATTCTGTCATGGCAATATCGGCTTCCCGGTCGCCATAATAAATGGCCGGGTCAAAGATAACCGGATTGCCGTCCCTGGTATAGGCATAATTGCCTGACCATAAATCACCGTGTAATAAAGAGGGGGCAGGCTTATGGTTTGCCAGAAGGTTATCCAGGTTATTGAGTAGTTTTTCGTCCAGAGGTCTGAGATAGCTTTTATATCCCTTGTCATAAAGCATTTTAAACTGGGGTATTATGCGTTCTTCACGCCAGAAGCTCAGCCAGTCGGAATGCCGGGTATTGCTTTGCGGGGTGCTGCCGATAATATTGTCCTGATACCAGCCGAACTGCTCAGCTGTAATGCGGTGCATCCGGGCCAGTGCCTGCCCCATCAGGCGGCCGTCCCCATGGGACGTCATGGGAATATATTCCAGAACCAGGTAGCTTTGAGAGCCTGTAGTTCCAAAGCAGATCGGTTTTGGGATCTGCATAATGCTGGCATCTGTTACCGTGACCTGTAATAATTCGTTCAGGCTGTCATATTCCACCTGAAACATAAATTCCAGGCTGGCGGAATTCAGTTTAACAAAAAATTCCAGATTGTCTGTACCGCTGACCTTCCAGGCGGAATTGATGCTGCCGCCGCCAATACTGCTGTGCTGCTGTATCTGAAAGTTTTTACCCAGACTTTCGCTAATATGTGTGCTGATGGCTTGCCAGTGAGTCATAATAATTGATTAATTAAGTTTAAAGTTACCGTACCTGGTTAGAGCCACTGCACTAACCAGGTACTCTGACAGTATTTAAATTATACTGATGTTGTATAGATACTACCTATAAGAGATTGAATGCCAGAAAAGAACCCCGTTATTGTTCAGGTCGCTGTGCCGACACCGCTGCGCCGAAAATTCGATTATCTGTTATCTGATTCCATAAATCCAGACTCCATACTACCCGGTCAACGGGTATTAATCCCCTTTGGACGGACCAAAAAAATTGCCATTGTACTGGGCTTGTCTGATCATTCTGATATTGATCCCAAAAAACTCAGGCCCATTGAAAAAATTCTGGATGATCAGCCTATTTTACCGGCTGATATTATGCGTTTACTGGACTGGGTAGCTTCCTATTACCATCATCCTATAGGTGAGGTCTTCCAGACGGCATTGCCGGTGCATTACCGAAAAAAAGCAGAGGCACTGGAAGCAGTGCAATGCCTGTACCGGCTGACTGAAACAGGCAGACAGGCTGACTGGGATAGTTTAAAGCGGGCAGTTCGTCAGCGCAGTATTCTGGAGCGCTTAATAACATCGGAGCAGGGGCTTAGTCGGGAACAGTTAGCCCGGGAACTGGAAGGGCAATGGCAGCCTGCCCTTAAAACACTCATTAACAAACAATGGGTGGAAGAATTTTTTAAAAAAGCAGATACCGGGTTATCTTCTGCTGTTAACAATACCGGGCTGACTGAAATTAACCGTGTTCCAGGCTTATCACTGAATACAGAGCAACAGCAGGCCGTAGAGTTTCTAAATGCTCATAGTGAGTCTTATCAGGCCACCTTGCTGGATGGTATTACCGGCAGCGGCAAAACTGAAGTCTATCTGGCGTTTATTGCCCGGCAGCTGGAACAGGGCCGGCAGATTCTGGTGCTGGTGCCGGAAATCGGTCTGACACCGCAGTTAATTTATCGTTTTGAACAGCGTTTTCATGTCACTATTGCCACTTTGCATTCGGGACTTAATAATACCGAACGGATGAAAATCTGGCAGCAGGCCGGCAATGGCAAAATACGCATTTTAATAGGTACCCGCTCTGCCGTATTTACCCCTATGCCTGAACTGGGCGCCATTATTATTGATGAAGAACATGATATGTCCTTTAAACAGCAGGACGGCATTCGCTATTCGGCAAAGGATGTGGCTTTGGTGCGTGCCAGTCAGGCGGATATTCCTGTTATTCTGGGTTCGGCAACACCTTCCATGGAATCACTGTATTTATGTCGGCAGAAGAAAATGGCACAGCTTAAATTACGCCAGAGAGCCGGCGGTGCCCGTTCGCCCGAGGTGCATTTAATTGATGTACGGGGGCAGACTTTACAGCATGGTTTAAGCCGGACCTTAATAGAGCTGATGCAGCAGCATCTGGAAAAAAACAATCAGATACTATTGTTTCAGAACCGCAGAGGCTATGCACCGGTGCTATTGTGTAATAAGTGCGGCTGGATCAGTCACTGCCATCGCTGTGATGCCCGGCTGACCTATCACTATCAGCGTAATATTTTACGCTGCCATCACTGCCAGAGTGAGCAGTCACTACCTCTTCGATGCCCGCAATGCAGTAATAGTGAATTATCCTGTCTGGGTGTGGGTACCGAAAGGGTAGAAAAAACCGTCAGGTTATTATTCCCGGAAATTGAGGTGGTGCGCATAGACCGGGATACCACTTCAAGAAAAAATGCCCTGCAGGATTTACTGGAATCGGTAAAAGACGGGCAGAAACAGATCCTTATCGGCACCCAGATGCTGGCTAAGGGACATCACTTCCCCAATGTCACCCTGGTAGCCATTCTGGATATTGATCAGGGACTTTATTCCGTGGATTTTCGTGCCCCGGAACGACTGGCGCAGCTGATTGTACAGGTTTCTGGTCGTGCCGGTCGGGCGGAGAAAAAAGGCCAGGTGGTTCTGCAGACCTCTCATCCGGAAGATGAAATGCTTAATGTCCTGCTGCAGTCCGGTTATTCCGGCTTTGCCCAAAAGGTTTTGCAGGAACGCAAAGAATTACAGATGCCTCCCTATACCTATCAGGCGCTTATCCGGGCAGAGTCAAATCGGGTGCAACACTATCAGGATTTTTTACAGTATTGTTTTAATATCATAACGGCTTGTCAGAAGAATCAAAATAAGCAAGAAAATATCCAGTTGCTAGGTCCTGTTTCCGCACCTATGGAGAAAAAAGCGGGTAAATTCAGAGGCCAGTTATTAATACAGGCCAGTGAGCGCAGACAGCTGCATTCTATCCTTAATGAACTGATCCATGTCATTGAACAGAATAAAGCGGCTCAGAGAGTCCGCTGGTCAGTAGATATTGATCCGCAGGATTTGTACTAGGCTTTGGGAGGAGTTTACAGTGTAGCAGAGCAAATAAAAAAGCCAGCTTAAATTAAGCTGGCTTTCTCTCTTAAACCGATAAAATAATATATCGTAAGAGCTGTTTAGCAATGAAATAAACTAAATCTATTAGTTTATTTTTCTTCTGCGGGCAAAACCCAGTCCTAAGATGCCAAGACCAAAAAGAGCTAAAGAGGCAGGCTCAGGTACACCACCGGGTAAACTACCCTGATTAAGTAAGGCATAACGAACCTGACCACCAGCAACTAAATATTCACCTAAGCCATTACCCCAGAAAGAAACCTTAGTAAAGTCACCGGTATCATCAAAGGCAGCAACAAAGATATCAGTTACAAGATTATTAGGATTAAATTGTGAAGGAAACCTGCCGTCACTACCAGTAGTTGCGCTTGCTACTAAAATAGGAGCGCCGTCATCAAATGAGATAAATAATTCTGTTGTTGGAGCAAAACAGCAGGTTGCCCAGTCTCCAACTTCAAAACCAATGGCATTTACAGCAGAGGTAAAAGTAAAGCTAATACCACTGTTAAAATAATCCATAGGATCTGTACGTGGATTGGAACCACCACCTGCTGGATTAATAACTATGGCTTTTCCAGACATATCGTGATAGGTGGTTACAGTGCCAACTCCGCCATCATTTTGCGTAATGGTGTAATCGGTTCGGTTGATGCTGACACCATTACTTATATTCGTCCAGACATCAACACTTTCTGTACCACCAGCGTTATTTACAGTCGTACTAAAAGAACTTACACCAGCAGTAATACCATCAAAAACGGTAGCAATGGTTGCGTTGGCTGATGTTCCTATGGTTATAGCAGCCAGAGCTACTAATAATTTTATCTTGGTTTTCATTTTTTAATCTCCATTTTTAAATATGTCTGACATAATTATCACATATTTATTACACCTAGTACTTTACATTAAGCACAAACTATGCCTTCATTGATAGATCCGCTATAACTTATTGACATGTATAAGGTATTTTTTTATTTTTAATTTGCGTGATAATTTTTTTTTACAGTAGTTGTAAAAAAAGCTGACATAGTTCTGTCCTTTGATGTGCTGTTATTGTAAGGTTTCCTGACACTGAGTTTAAGGTATGAGGGCAGAAATATTAATAGTTTAGTATTGGATTCTGTTTTGTTCTTTTATACTTTAAAGGTTAGAATAGCGGGTTTTCAATATCGAAAAACAGGATCCTGGCCTTGAAAGATAAACTGCAGACACTGCTTAGCGATGCTATTCAGGTTTTAATAGACAATGGTTCTCTAAGCGTTGATATACCGGTTATTAAAATTGATCGGACCCGCGATAAAAGCCATGGTGATTTTGCAGCCAATGTCGCCATGATGCTGGCCAAACCGGCTCGTAAAAATCCCCGCGAAATAGCCCAGCTCATTGTGGATGCTCTGCCGGAAAATGATTTTGTGGAAAAAGTCGATATTGCCGGCCCCGGTTTTATCAACTTTTTTGTCAGCAGTGATTCCCGTTTAAGTGTTATCAGCCAGGTTATTGAACAGGGTGATCAATTCGGCTGTTCGGATAAGGGGGCTGGGCAGACAGTACAGGTGGAATTTGTATCCGCTAACCCCACCGGGCCGCTGCATGTAGGGCATGGCCGTGGTGCGGCCTATGGTGCGACCCTGGCCAATCTGCTGGAAGCCATTGGCTATAAAGTGCATCGGGAATATTATGTCAATGATGCCGGCCGGCAGATGGATATTCTGGCAACCTCAGTCTGGCTGCGTTACCTGGAACAGTATCAGGTCGCTATTGTCTTTCCAGCCAATGGCTATAAAGGCGATTATATCCGTGATATTGTGGCCGAACTGATCCGTGAACATGGTGATACTTATCTGACGGATGCCGATGCGGTTATGTCTGAGCTGCCGGCGGATGAGCCTCAGGGCGGTGATAAGGAAGCACATATTGATGCTCTGATCCAGAAAGCCAAAATGCTCCTGGGGGATAACCGCTACCGTTTTGTCTTTGAACTGGCGCTGAATTCTATACTGGATGATATTCGTGAAGATCTGCAGGGTTTTGGCGTGCATTATGATGAGTGGTATTCAGAGCGTTCCCTGATGGATAAGGGGCTGGTGAATAAGGGCATTGAACGTCTGCGTGAAAATAATCGCGTCTATGAAAAAGGTGGTGCCTTATGGTTCCGCTCTACGGATTTTGGTGATGACAAGGATCGGGTAGTACAGCGGGATAACGGTCAGACCACTTATTTTGCCTCAGATATTGCCTATCATATGGATAAGTTTGATCGGGGCTATGCTCAGGTTATCGATGTCTGGGGCGCCGATCATCACGGCTATGTACCCAGGGTAAAAGCGGCTCTGCAGGCTCTGGGCTATGATCCGGAAGCACTGGATGTGCTGCTGGTACAGTTTGCCAATTTATACCGGGGCGGAGAAAAAGTACAGATGTCCACCCGCAGCGGCTCTTTTGTGACTCTGCGGGAACTGCGTGAGGAAGTGGGCAGTGATGCCGCACGTTTCTTTTATGTCATGCGCAAGTGTGAACAGCACCTGGATTTTGATCTGGATCTGGCCAAGTCCAGAAGTTCGGAAAACCCGGTCTATTATATTCAGTATGCCCATGCCCGTATCTGCAGTGTGTTCCGGCAGATGAAGGACAAGCAACTGAATTTTGATCAGATACTTGGGCTGGCTAATCTGGCATTGCTGACGGAGTCCCATGAGGATGATATTCTGCAGCAGCTGGCCAGGTATCCGGAAGTGGTACTGGTTTCGGCCAGTCAGCATGAACCGCATTTAATTGCCCATTACCTGCGGGAACTGGCGAATGCCCTGCATACTTATTATAACGCCCACCAGTTTCTGGTAGAGGACGAAGCCCTGCGTAATGCCCGCCTGGTACTGGTAGTGGCTACCCGCCAGGTGCTGAAAAACGGCCTGGCATTGCTGGGTGTGTCTGCGCCGGAGGAGATGTAAATCATGGCGACAGGCAAAAAACCTGGCAAACGTGGCAGGAAAAAATCCGGAGCAACCCGTAAAACAGAGAAAAAAAATTCGGTTTTATCCTGGGCGGTTATGGCTGTTCTGCTGGCTGCTTTTGTCGCTTTTCTGATTCATCTGGATCAACTGCCGGAGCAGGGTGAAACTACGACAGTAAAAATTCAGCCAAAACCTGAAAAAAAATCTGACCATAAGCAGGAAAATACTAAAGAACACCAGTTCGATTTTTATACTGTTTTACCAGATCGGGAAGTCGAAGTGATCCGTCCGGAAAGTACGACAGCCAAATACCGGGCGGCATCAAAAAATTCAGCCAGACCGAAGACCAGTCAAACTGCATCAAAAGCAGCTAAAACAACTCAGACTCAAGTGCCTGCCAGTAAACCGGTCTTTTCAAATCAGCTGTATCAACTCCAGGTCGGTGCATTTAAGGAACTCAGCAAAGCCGATGCCATGAAAGCCCGACTGGCCTTTTTAGGCGTAGAATCCAATATCCAGGTGATCCGTAATAACAACCAGCAAATGTACCGGGTACGAGTCGGCCCCAGCACTGACCGCAAGAAAATGGAACAGGTAAAGACACAGTTAAAGGCCCGGAACATCAATACCTTTATGCAAAAACTATAACCCCTGTTTCCCCGGCTCTTTTATGTTAATAGAAATTATCAGTTTTATGGCCATTGGCGCTTTTACCGGCATTGCCGCAGGCTTACTGGGTATAGGCGGTGGACTGATTATAGTCCCTTTCACTCTGATGGTATTTGATTATTTAACAGGCCATCAGAATTTTAATATTCCCCATGAATTACAGGCGCATGTAGCCATAGCCACATCGCTGGCAACGATTATCTTTACTGCTGTTTCGGCCATTTATTCCCAGCACAGAAAACAGGCGATTGACTGGTTAGTATTCCGGCAACTGGCGCCGGGTATCCTGGCCGGTGCTTTTCTGGGGGCATGGCTGGCGACTTATATTCCACGAACTTGGTTACTACTGGTATTTGCAGGTTTTCTAATGCTGGTCAGTATTAAAATGTGGCTGGGCTGGTCACCCCGGCATAAAGCACAGCTGCCCTCATTTCCTGCAACCAGTCTGGTTGCCTTGCTGATTGGAATAATTTCCTCCCTGGTGGGGATTGGCGGTGGAACCATGACTGTCCCCTTTCTTAACCGCAGTAGTATTGTTATTCAGAATGCGGTGGCCATTTCCAGTGCCCTGGGCCTGCCCATAGCCCTGTTTGGTACGCTGGGTTTTTACTGGCGCAGCCTGGAAAATAACATCGGTGGAGTGATCCTCCAGCCGGGAATGCTGGGCTATGTTTATTTGCCTGCTTTTTTTGCCATTATCAGTCTGTCTGTACTGACGGCTCCTGTTGGTGTCTATCTTTCCCATCGACTGTCAAAACAGGCATTAAGCCGTTTTTTTTCAATACTGCTGATTATTCTGGCGTTAAAAATTATTTATGGGCTTATTAACGGATGAACGTAATTCAACAGCCTGGAATATGTCCTCTATGTGGTCAGCTGAATCATTGTGCAATGGCGACAGCAAAGCCGGAGACAGGCGTTAAGGAATGCTGGTGTTTTTCAATGCCGAAAACTCTGGATAAATCCGTGCTGGAAAATTTGCTACTGGACAGGAAACAATGTATTTGCAGAAGCTGCTGGGAAAGGGTGAATGTTAAATGTTAATATCCCCTCTCCCGGAGGGAGAGGGCCAGGGGATTAGTTAGTTATGGGGGTTAGTTTGATTTCTACCCGACGGTTCTGCGAACGACCATCGGCGGTATCATTGGATGCAATAGGATAATCTTCACCCATTCCCTTGGTCATAATACGCTGGGGCAGAACATTGCGGGTTTCCAGGTATTTTGCCACGGCATCAGCACGCTGCTGGGACAGCCTCATATTATAAGCTGCATCACCAACACTATCGGTATGGCCATAGACATCCACATAAGTTTTTTCAAACTCATTAATCACCTTGGCTACGGAATCCAGGACCCGGTAAAAATTAGCGGAAATGGCACTGGAATTGGTATTAAAAGTAATATTACCGGGCATATTCAGAATAATGGAATTACCGCTACGGGTGACACTGACACCAGTGGCTTCCAGTTCCTGGCGAAGCTTGGCTTCCTGGGTATCCATATAATAACCAATACCGCCACCTGCCAGAGCTCCAATACCGGCACCGATCAGGGTGGCTTTTCTGCTGTCACCGGCAAGCACACCTAAAACTGCACCGCCGACGGCTCCAATGGCAGTACCTTTAGCTGCATTACTGGTTTTTTCTTCCCGGGTATAGGGATCAATGGTAGTACAGGCACCTAAGGCAAGACTGCCTAATAAGATAGCACTGACGGCCAGGGTCGTTTTTGATTTTTTTGCAATTTTTAAACTCTGTCCACGGGGTTTTACAAGATTGTTATTCATAATAGTTTTAGCTCTTTTTTATGCTGTGTTATAAGCGGACAGCCTGATTTAATTACCAGCTATCCAACGACTTTCTTTTGCTTAGCTTTTGCTCAGGTATTTATTGCTCTGTCTCAGATAAGGGTGGGTTACACCAGTAGCTGACATCTTTTTCTGCCTGCATAAAAGCCTCTTTTGCTTCGGCTTCAGTCAGGCGAACCTTTTGTTTTTTCTCTTCATCATAGCGATAAAGAAACGGTGCTTTTTTGTATTTTTCCAGGGTGGCACGAGAGTCTTTGCACAATTTAACCCGTTCCTGATTATTTTCCTGGTTTTGTTGCTCTTTATCTGCAGCCGACTGTTTATGAAATATCCGGCTGCCCAGGTGCATTTTCTGGGCACTCTTGTCGCCTGGGCGGGCTGCATAGTGTACCCGGCCTTCCTTATCTACCCACTTATAAATTTCCGTTGTTTTTTCAGCCTGAGCAAACTGGCTCAGAAACAGTAATGATAATATAAGTACTATACTTAATTTAGCTGAACGGATAATTAACGGTTTCATTTTGTCTCCTGAAAGTGGCTAAAGCTTATTCCAATAACTTTTTTCAATAATTTTTATTATAGTTTCTTTTTTGGTAAATGTTCTCAATACCACGAGGATTTAATTAATAATTTAGAATTTTAATGAATAAAAGGCCTGATTTTTGTGGTCCAGGTCCAGATTAACAGATTACAGGGCAAAAAAAAGCACCCCGAAGGGTGCTTTCTATAAATAAGCTCATGAATGTTAATTCATTCTGCTTATGTGTACATACGTATTCTTACGTATGCTTATATAGTAGAGTTTATTTGTTGGTAAACTCTGGGTAGGCTTCCAGGCCACATTCTGCCAGGTCGACACCTTCGTATTCTTCCTCTTCGCTGACTCGAATACCCATAATCATCTTAATAACCAGCCAGACGACCAGTGAAGTACCGAATACCCAGCCAAATATAGTTGCAGCACCGATTAACTGACCGGAGAAGCTGACATCGCCATTAGTCAGAGGTACCAGCATTAGACCCAGGAAACCTACTACACCGTGCACGGAGATAGCACCGACTGGATCATCAATACGCATTTTATCCAGAGTCAGGATGCTGAAGACTACCAGAACACCACCGGCAGCACCAAACAGGGTAGCTAGCAAAGGAGTCGGCGTAGAAGGCTCAGCTGTAATTGCTACCAGACCGGCTAAAGCGCCGTTTAACAGCATGGTTAAATCAGCTTTACCGTACAGGATACGGGCCACAATCAGGGCAGCAACAGCACCACCAGCAGCCGCGGCATTGGTGTTCAGAAATACCATGGCAACAGCATTAGCATTAGCAATATCGCCCAGTTTTAGAACAGAACCGCCGTTAAAACCGAACCAGCCCATCCACAGGATGAAAGTACCTAAAGTCGCTAAAGGCAGGTTGGCACCAGGAATCGCTTTGACTTCACCGTTTTTACCGTATTTACCTTTCCGGGCACCCAGTAATAAAACGCCGGCCAAGGCAGCAGAAGCACCAGCCATGTGTACAATACCGGAACCGGCAAAGTCAGAGAAGCCCAGGTCGCCCAGGTTGTACAGGCCGAATACGTCAGCACCATTCCAGGTCCAGGAACCTTCCATTGGGTATATAAAGGCAGTCATGAATACTGCAAATAACAGGAACGCCCATAATTTCATACGTTCAGCAACTGCACCGGATACAATTGACATAGCAGTGGCAACGAAGACCACCTGGAAGAAGAAATCAGAAGCACCGGAATAAATAGAACCGCCGGTAAAATCAGCCTGTTCAGCAAAAGCTTTTAAGGTTTCGTCAACATAACCATCGCCAACCACCAGGCCGTTCAGGAACATGCTGCCGCCGTACATGATGTCGTAACCGATAATCAGGTACATAATACAGGAAATCGCATACAGAGCGACGTTCTTGGTCAGAATTTCAGCGGTGTTTTTAGTACGCACAAGACCGGCTTCCAGCATAGCAAAGCCAGCGGCCATCCACATAACAAGGGCGCCACACATTAAAAAATAAAATGTGTCCATTGCATATTGTAAGTGATAAACATTATTTTCCACGAGTAATATCTCCTATTAAAGCCTTCTTACAGGGCTTCTTTACCAGATTCAGAAGTACGAATACGAATAGTTTGCTCAACGGCTGAAACGAAGATTTTGCCATCTCCGATTTTGCCGGTATGGGCAGCACTGCGAATTGCTTCGATGACCTGATCAAGTACTTCAGAGGCAACGGCAATTTCAATTTTTACCTTGGGCAGAAAGTCTACGACATATTCTGCGCCACGATAGAGTTCAGTATGACCTTTCTGACGACCAAAGCCTTTGACTTCGGTGACGGTCATACCATGAATTCCAATATCGGACAGTGCTTCACGTACATCATCCAATTTAAAGGGTTTAACAATAGCTGTAACGAGCTTCATTGGTTTTACTCCAAACAATGTAAAAAGTGGGGTTAATACTGGCAGTACCAGTTTTTTGTTCTTTCTAATCGAATGCAAGGAAACAAGCAGTTATCATGCCATTGAAAAAAAGTTATTTTTATACAATATCTTAGTTTAATTTTGAGAGGCTTTCTTAAGCTCTTATGCACCAAAATAGAAAAAATAAATCGCCTGCACAAAAATGGTGCGCTAAGCTGGTGCATCCTGTTTCAGGATTGTTCAGGATTCCTGCAAAATTCGACGAGGGGTAATGGGTGCAGTATAATTGTGAGTATTCACCCTGGGCTTTGAGTATTCAATAATAACAGGGATAACAACTAGGGGTAACCATTAAATGAATAAACAGTTTTTTGATGATTTAAGCAGTAAAATTAGTCAGGCAATGCCGCCTGTTCCCGGTAATATGAAAGCAGAACTGGAACAGACGATTCGGGGGATACTGCATAATGCTTTTGATAAGCTGGATCTGGTGACCCGTGAAGATTTTGAAGTACAGTCTGCGGTACTGCAGAAAACCAGAATAAAGCTGGAACAGCTGGAGCATAAACTGGCTGAACTGGAACAAAAATTAAAACTGGATTAACACCACCTGCTATCTAATATATGAGTAATATGTGAGCCCGTTATTAATCCGTGTGCATTAGTATCAGGTGCTCGGTTATCCACTGGACGAAGAGTAAAGCACTTGCGAAATAATCGGCTACTATCTGCCGCTATCTGGTTGAGTCTGTTATTGCCCGTTAGCAGCTATCCTGAGTCCTCATCCGGGGAAGATTATACCGAGCTTAGTCTTAAGGAATTAATGGCGCTGGAGATTTTCACCTCCGCTTCCATGCTGCCGACGGAAATAAAAAAAGCACCCGGTACGGTTTACAGCTTCAACCGAAAGGACTTTTTACGTCTTGGTGTCAGAACTATTGATGAGCTGCTGGACTATGTTCCCGGTCTGCAACAGAACCAGTACAAAAAGCGTCATCGCTCGGTGTGGGCCAGAGGCGTCATTGACCGCTATAACAATAAAATGAAAATGCTGGTGGATGGTGTGCCCATGCAGCATGTTTATTATGGTGATTTTGCCGATGGTGAAAATCTGCCTCTGGAGAAAGTTGATAAAGTAGAAATCATTGTCGGCCCGGCTTCTTCCCTTTATGGCGCCAATGCCTTTGCCGGTGTTATTTCAGTAACAACCCGTCCCTTTACAGAAAATGCACAGACTTCCTATGTGGAAACCACCCTGGATGTGGGAGATAACAGCCGCACAGGAGGCAAGATTTTCTATAACAGTCAGAAGTTACAGGGCTTTGTCAGCTATCTGGATCAGGATGCACCCTTTAGAAAAAACAGGCAAAGTTTTATAGGTGATAAAGTATCACAACCACGGGATGAAGATTACACCAATCTGTATTTTAAAGCACAGCCAGTAAAAGGGTTGCAGCTAAGCTTTAATTATCAGGCTATGGATACTCCGTTTGTATTTGCGCCAGGGCTGGTCAATATTAATACCGATGCTGAATCGTATAATGTCTCACTGCATTATGAATTCGGTGATCTGCAGCAGGGTAAACTGGAAACCATTGCTTATTTTACCGATGATCAGGCAGCCGAAAAGGAGTTTGAGCAGACTACAGGCAAAAAGGCCTATAAAGAAAACAGGGATGCTGTTTACTATGGTATTAAATCCACCTGGTTTAAAAAAATGTTCTCTGTACATACTTTGTCCATTGGTGCAGAGTGGCAGCACGATGAAGCAAAGGATATGGATAAAACCAGGTACTGGGATCACAGCAATGGGTTTTATCTGATACCTAAGTCTGGTTCATTATTAACCGTACCAGGTGAACAGAATAATGACTATGCTTTATTTATCCAGGATGTATGGGAATTAAGTGATGAACTGACCATGACACTGGGCGGTCGTTATGATGCATTTGATGCTTTTGATAATGACAGGAATTACCGATTTGCACTGGTGTATACTCCTACGGACAGACAGACCTTCAAATTTTTATGGGGCAGCAGTGTCAGAAAACCCACTTACAGGGAGTACCTGAAAGTCCTGGATGTGCCTGATTTTGTCCAGTCCAAACTGGATACCGAAAAAATGCAGACGGTTGAACTGGGTTATGCCTATCAATGGCAGAATGCCAATATTTCCGTTACCGGATTTTATAATGAGTTTGAAGATTTTATCAAGCAGGCAGATGCGCCTACTATATCCAATGTTGAAGATGAATATTTTGTTAATGATAATGGTACCTGGCGTATGCATGGTATTGAGGTATTAACTGAATACCGACCCGTATCCAGAATATCCTTAAGAGCCAGCCTGGGCTGGCTGAAAGCACAAAACAGGCAATACAATAATATTCCTTATATAGCAGAATGGAATGCCAGCCTGTTTGCTGACTATCAATGGATGACTTCACACTTTATCGGCCTGTCAGCTTTTTATAACAGCAGCAGGGAAGATACCAATGATAGCCGGTTTCCTGATAAACGGGATGACCCCGACAGTTTTGTAACTCTAGACTTTAATGCTCATGGACAGTTGCTTGATAATATATCCTACCAGCTTGGAGTTAAAAATCTGACTGATGAAAAGGTATTTGATCCAGCGGGTGATTTTTCAGATGCATACAATACCCAGAGAACGGACCGGGAGGTCTGGGGTAAATTAACCTGGCATTACCCGTTCTAGGGGTATTTATCTTGTTTAAATACGCTGAATATTATCCCCGGAAATACAGGACGGGCATATTAAAATATGTGCTGAGTATGGTATTTGTATTTGTTTTATTCGATCTGTCTATTGTGGTATATGCTGATACGCATTCTGCTGAATATGAGCGGCAGTTAAAAGTTAAAGCGGCCTTTATCCGCAACCTAGTGCGCTTCAGTCAATGGCAAAAAAACAGCGGATTCCGTAATAAACAGGTGATTGAAATTTGTCTGTATCAGGAAAATTTTCTGTATGATGGACTTGAGATCCTGACAGGAAAAAGACTTAAGTTTCGTAAAGTTCAGTCCAGAGTTATTAAATCAGATAGAATAACAGAGCCGTGTGATGTTATCCTGATACCGACATCCACTTTACAGCGTTTTCTGAAATTTAATGATACAGGCAATCTAAAAAACAGGATAACGATAACTGATTTAACGGATGAGTCGGTCAGTTTTAAAACACTGGAAAACAAGGTTATCTTTCGTTTAATCCGGAGTAACTTGCATCTCCGGTTTGAAGTAAACAAAACAGCAGCACAAAGACTGAATATTAGTATTGGTTCAGAATTATTAAAACTGGGTAATATCATCAGTGAACCCGACAGGATAAAACAATGAAGCTGTTTCAAAAGCATCAGAGCATTAAACAGAAGCTGTCTTTTATGACCATGCTGACCTCAAGTATAGCCATTGCACTGGGGTGTCTGATTTTTGTGATGACAGAAATCTATTTTAACGGCCAGGCCATGATAAGACATCATGCGGTACTGGCTGAAAGCATTGGTCTGAATATCCGTTCAGCGATTCTGTTTCAGGATAATAACTATATCTCAAAGGCATTGTCCGCCTTCAGTATTAATCCCGATGTAGATGCAGCCTATGTTTATAACAGGAACAATAAATTATTGTCTAAATATATGATTGATCAGAGTCATCGTGATTTTATTAGTTTAAGTCCAGACGATCTTCAGTTTGAACGCAGTCCCGGTGAAAAGAGCAGTATTGTTTTTCAAAATAATCACCTGCTGATCAAGCACAATATTCGCTTTGATAACGAAGTGATAGGAAAAATTATTTTACAGATCTCCCTAAGTCGGTTTTATCAGCATATTTTCTGGGTGATACTGGTTGCGTTAATTGTATTTCTGCTGATTAACCTGCTGACCTATCTGATCTGGCAATATCTGCAGAAAAGCATTACTAAACCCATTGATAATGTTATTGATGTCAGTACCCGCGTTTCCAACGAAGAAGACTATTCATTGCGGGTGAATGTGGAGGGTAGCGATGAACTGGCCAAACTGGGATTATGCTTTAATGAAATGCTGGCCCAGATACAGCTCAGGGATATTGAACTGAATGAATACCGGGAACACCTGGAAGCCCTGGTAGAAGAACGTACCCGACAGGCTGATGCCGCCAGTCGTGCCAAGAGTGAATTTCTGGCAACCATGAGTCATGAAATCCGTACCCCTATGAATGCCGTTATCGGAATGACAGAATTATTACTGAACAGTAACCTGGAAAAACGACAGAAGCGTTATGCAAAAATGATCCTTAATTCCAGTGCGCTGCTGTTGAACATCATTAATGATATTCTGGACTTTTCTAAAATTGAAGCGAACAAGCTGGAACTTGAAGAAATTATTTTCCAGCCCAACCAGGTACTGATGGATGTTAAGGAAACCTTTTCTAACCAGGCTGCAGAAAAAGGACTGCAGCTTGAACTGCTTCTGGAATCCTCAAATTCCGGTTACCTGATTGGTGACCCATTTCGTTTAAAACAAATCCTTAATAACCTGGTATCCAATGCTATCAAGTTTACTGAGCATGGCAAAATTACTGTCGGACTGGAATTGCTAAAAGAAACAGAGCACGTGATCAGTTTTTGTTTTTCAGTAGAAGATACCGGTATCGGTATGAAATCAGAAGTATTAAATGAACTGTTTAACGTGTTTCACCAGGCTGACAATTCCATTACCAGAGAATTTGGTGGAACAGGCCTGGGGCTGGCTATTTCCCAGAATCTTACCCGTTTAATGGGTGGTGAAATCCAGGTGGAAAGTACTGAGGGTAAAGGCAGTCGTTTCTTTTTTAGCTTGAACTTTAAAAAAGTGACTCCGGAAGAACTGATAAAAAATGCCAAGATCCAGGAACTTTCCCAGGAAGTTCAGTCCAGTGAACATTTAAATAATAGTGATTATATTATTCTGCTGACAGATGATGATCCGGTTAATCTGGAAGTGATCAGCAGTATTCTGGAAAGCATGGAGTTTAATGTGGAACTGGCCAATAATGGTGCTGAAGCGCTGGAACTGGTTGAGAAAAAGGGCAACCATTATTATGATCTGGTTCTTATGGATATCCAGATGCCGGTTATGGATGGCTATACCACGACCCGGAAGCTGAGAGACTTTGGCTTTTCCTCACCCATTATTGCCCTTAGTGCTCATGTCTATTCCGATGCTAATTCAGCTGCCCTGGAAGCGGGTATGGATGATTATCTAAGTAAACCGGTTCAGATGGAAACGCTTAATGCAGCACTGCAGCGCTGGCTGGGTGTTAATACTCTGATTAAAGAATATTCTGACCTGCCTGAGTATAAAGAGGCAGTGAAAAATGAATTAGATATGGCCGCACAGGCTGAAAATAAATCCGTACTGGAAGAACAGGGTTTGAAAATGGATTCCTATAACGAGCCAAAGCAGACTGAAAGTAAGTCGCCATCGGGTTCTATGTCCAGTGTTATGGACAGCCTGCTTGAGAACCAGGATTTGCAAAGAGGTTCTGATCTTTTTAGTTTTCTCCAGTGTATTGATCTGGAAGATGTTCTGATACGTCTAAATAATAATGCTGAACTGTTGAAGAAACTGCTGGAAAAATACTATGATACTTATGTTGAATATTTTGAGCAGATCCGGCAGTCTTACGAGCAACAGCAATACCGGCAAGTTTCAGAAATGGCACATAAAATAAAAGGGGCCTCCCGATCACTGGGTATTAATCGGGTGGGTGATATGGCTGAACAGCTGGAATTAAGTCTGAAAGAAGGCATAATAAAAGAAGGTGTGGATTATCCGAAATTATTAAATCAGCTGCAGGCTGCCCTGTCTGATACCATGGCAGAATTAGCAGAGTTTTTTCATAAGTAACAGGGAACAGGTTTAGGTGAGGAGAATTTTTATGCGGGTGTTTTTAACGAGTCTGGTTTTTATGTGTCTGAGTGCTCTTGTTTATGCTCAGGAAGAAGCTAAAGCAGAGGTCAAAGGAGAGCAGTTGGAGCCTTTAACGCTGGAACAGTACCAGCAATGTCAGGCTCGAACGCAGCAGTCCAATCAAAAAGCGGTACAATTGCAGGAACAGCAGGCTGAACTTGAGCAGTTAAAACAGCGTATTAGCGAACTGACGCAGCAGCGGGATAACCTGGGACAGGCACTGAATCTGCATGACCTTCAGTCTGTGGATCACTACAATAGAGTTAACCAGAAACTTAATGATACTGTCGATATGTATGAACAGGAAGTTAATGCATATAACCAGGCGGTAAAAGAATATAAACAGGAAGTGGCTGCCCTTAAGCAGGAATGTGATGGCCGGCCTTATATTCAAAAATAAACCGTTTTTGACAGGTTTTACTGACAGCCGGTGGCGGCTTAGTACTTTATAATACCTGTTAAGACGAATTACTGGATTTTTTCAGACTGTTTTTTAAAAAGGATTTTAAATGTCGCTGTCTATTGTGTACAGCCGTGCCGGGGGGCTGGATGCGCCCCTTGTGACGGTTGAAGTACTACTGACTAACGGGCTCCCTGCTCTGAATATAGTCGGCCTTCCTGAAACGGCGGTTAAGGAAAGTAAAGACCGGGTTCGAGGTGCCATATTAAACAGCCGGTTTGAATTCCCTGTCCGGCGTATTACCGTCAATCTGGCTCCGGCTGATTTGCCCAAGGAAGGAGGGCGTTTTGATCTGGCTATTGCGCTGGGCATTTTACTGTCCTCGGAACAACTGGACATTAATAACAATCAGCAGGCAGAATTCCTGCAGCAATTTGAATTTGTGGGCGAACTGGCCCTTAGCGGCGAGTTAAGGCCTGTTAATGGTATCCTGCCCATTGCCCGCCAGGCAAAAAAACAGCACAGAACCTTAATAGTACCGGAACAGAACGGCCCGGAAGCGGCTTTAATCAAAGGCCTGAAGGTTTATACCTCTCGACACCTGCTGGATGTCTGTGCCTTTTTAACAGGTGAGCAGTCCCTGGCTCAGCCACAGGTATCTTACACAGAGCCGGAACAAAGCTATAGTATCTGCCTGTCCGATATTCACGGTCAGCAAAATGCCCGGCGGGCACTGGAAATAGCTGCAGCCGGTCAGCACAGCCTGCTGATGAAGGGCCCTCCAGGAAGCGGTAAAACCATGCTGGCGAGCCGTCTGAATACTATTTTACCGGATATGGATGAAGATGAGGCTGAGGAAGTCGCGGCTTTGCGCTCCATCAGCGGAGAAACGGTCAGCCAGGCTAACTGGCGGGTAAGAGGTTTTCGTACTCCGCATCATACCGCTTCCGGGGTGGCCCTGGTGGGCGGCGGCAGCTATCCCAGGCCGGGGGAAATCAGCCTGGCTCACCACGGCGTGCTGTTTCTGGATGAACTGCCGGAATTCAGTCGTAAGGTACTGGAAGTGTTAAGAGAGCCGCTGGAATCCGGAAAAATCTCCATTTCCAGGGCCGCCAGACAGGTGACTTTTCCAGCCTCTTTCCAGCTTATTGCTGCGATGAATCCCTGTCCCTGCGGTTATTATGGGGATGCACACAATAACTGCCGCTGTTCGGCCGCGCAAATTGAGCGTTATCAAAGTAAACTTTCCGGACCCCTGCTGGATCGAATTGATATTCATATTGAGGTTCCGGCCATCAGTCACAGGGAATTGCAGCATCGCACTGAAGCAACCGAAACCAGTGCCCAGGTTAAACAAAGAGTGGTTCAGGCTCATCAACGCCAGAAACAAAGACGGGGCAAATGCAATGCCCATTTAAATAACCGGGAAATAGAACAGGACTGTATATTACAACCTGAAGATCAAAAAGTACTGCAGAAGAGTATGGAAAAAATGAAGCTGTCTGCCCGAGCTTATCATCGTATTCTTAAGCTGGCCCGAACCATTGCTGATCTGGACAATAGCGAACAGATCCAGCTGCAGCACCTGACCGAGTCTATTGGTTACAGAATTAAATAATCAGCGGTGCTGCAGACAGTTTGCAGTTACAAACAATTACGAACCAGGGCTTCTTTTTCTTCCTGGGTCAGAATAATGGGATTGGTCTGCATACTGCTGGGGCTGATATTGGCCACCAGTCGGGGGATATCCTGTTCGCTGATCCCAAATTCAGATAAAGGCGCAATGGTCATTTTACGGTTCCAGTCAGACAGAAAATCCACTAAGGCCTGCAGAGCCTCTGAATCACTCAGTTCCGGCTTTTTACTTAACAGACGCCCAATATGAGCGTATTTACTCAGGCCGATATTATCCGGTTCCCGTTCCTGCATGGCCTGAATATTAATGCGTACAGCCTCAGTCAGTACTGTGCCGCAGGCCACCCCATGAGGGATGGGAAAAAAAGCGCCCAGGGGAGAAGCCAGCCCGTGTACACTGCCCAGCCCGACCTGGGCCAGGGTAATGCCGGATAATAATGCGGCATAAGCCATATTGGAGCGGGCCAGAGCCAGTTCTGGTTGAGGACTCTGTTCAGGAGAACTCTGGTACCAGAGCAGCAGGCTGTCACGAACTCTCTCCAGACCGCTCAGAGCCAGGGCATCAGTCAGAGGGTTGGCTTTGGTTGATAGATAGGATTCCAGTAACTGAGTCAGGGCATCCATGCCATTGGCGGCAATCAGGGATTTGGGACAGCTGATTAACAGATCTGGATCAACAATAGCGTATTGCGGGATCAGCTGTTCATCCCGAAATGATTTTTTATAACCGTCTTCGGCAATTTGGCTTAATACCGCATTTTTGGTGGCCTCACTGCCGGTGCCGGCGGTGGTGGGCAGGGCGATAAAGGGTACTGCCGGGCCGCTATAGGTTTTACCGGCACCCACCCCTTCCAGATAATTCATCACTGAATCGCCGGTTATCAGCAGGCCGCTAATGGCTTTACCGGCATCCAGGGCGCTGCCGCCGCCAATGGCCACGACACAGTTTATATTCTGCTTATGGAATTTCTGTACTGTACGGTCAACATATTCAGGTGAGGGTTCACCGGCAATACTGCTGTGAAACCACTGTATGGCTGAACTTTTCAGTTGTGCGGTCAGTTTTTTCCAGGCGGGAGAGCCGTAAAAGGAGTTCTGTCCGGTAATAATCAGTACACGGTGGCCGTATAGAGCAATTTTTTCCGGTAATAACTGAATTTTCCCGGTACCGAATTCAATTCGAGGGAAGCGGGAAAGGCTGAATAGAATAGTTTGCATAGCAATCCGATAAGCTGTTTAGTACTGCTATTGTAACCAAAAGCCCTCCCTTAGGGTAATAACGGATTGATATTTTTGTTAAAAAAGTATTACAATATAAGTAATTACTAATAATTATATAAAAGTTTTCTGTGGTTATTATAACTACAAATGAGCCAGCGGGAAGCTTAAACTGGAGAGGGTTAAGACAGTGAATATCTGTATCATTGGAGGCACGGGGTTTGTTGGAACCCATCTGATTAATAAACTGGTGATGCTGGGTCACAGCGTAAAAGTAATTACCCGTCACCCTGAACGCCACAGGCACTTGCTCACCCTGCCGTCAGTCAAACTGATCAGCATTGATTTTTTTGGTAACAAAATACTTGAGCGTCAGCTGGACGGCTACGATGTGGTTATTAACCTGGCTGGTATTCTAAATCCGCAGGGTGTTAATACCTTTGAAAAAGCACATGTTGAAGTGACGCGAAGAGTCGCGGAAGCAGCCCGTTCTGTAGAAACACCCCGCTTGCTGCATATGAGTGCCCTGAATGCCGATGAAAACGGCCCAAGTGAATATTTACGTACCAAGGGAAAAGCACAGAAACTGGTACTGGCTACTGAAGGTCTGCAGGCCACCAGTTTTGCCCCTTCGGTTATTCTCGGTCCCGGTGACAGCTTTTTTAATATGTTTGCCTCCCTGCTGAGCCTGTTACCGGTATTTCCCCTGACCAGTGCCGCAACCCGTTTTGCACCGGTTTATGTCGGGGATGTTGTCGATGCGTTTATAAACAGTATTCATAAGCCTGAAACCTATGGTAAAAATTACGAGTTATGTGGTCCGGAAGTCTATACTCTGAAAGAACTGGTGCAGTACACGGCTAAACAGACGGGCAGTAAAAGTATAATTGTTCCGCTGAACCGCTTTTTTTCCAGTCCACTGGTGACCATTATGAACTTAATTCCCGGTTCTCCCATTACCCGGGATAATTTTAACAGCATGAAACAGGACAGTATCTGCCAGGATAACCAGGCTGTAGAAGTATTAGATCTGTCACTGCACAGTCTGGACAGTGTTGTGCCTTTATACCTGGCAGGCGGAGACTTTGCCGGGCAGATGGATGAATTGAGAAGAAAGGCCGGACGTTAGTACGATCTTCATGATATTGCCTGAATCTCATACCCTGGGTGCGCGGGCAGGTTGCCTGCGCTTGTGTGAAACTCACCGAATAATTCCTGTTTTTATAGAAATTCCAGCCAGTTTCACATAGGATCACAGCCAATATTAAGCGGATCCTGAATAAAAAAATAATGCAAATCTATAAAGTGGGCGGTGCCGTCCGGGATAAACTATTAAAGCGTAAAGTCGTAGATCACGATTATGTGGTTGTGGGTGCCTCAGTGGATGAGATGCTGGAGCGTGGCTTTACGCCCGTAGGCAAGGATTTTCCGGTCTTTCTTCATCCTGAGACTCATGAAGAATATGCCCTGGCCCGTACTGAGCGAAAAACCGGCAAAGGCTACCATGGCTTTGCTTTTCATGCCGATAAAGAGGTTACCCTGGAAGAAGATCTGATCCGCCGTGACTTAACAATAAATGCTATTGCAGAAGATGAGCAGGGCAATTTATACGATCCTTATCATGGTGTGCAGGATATTAAAGACCGGGTTTTACGCCATGTTTCTCCCTCCTTTGTGGAAGATCCGTTACGGGTATTACGGGTGGCCCGTTTTGCAGCCCGTTATGCGGATTATGGCTTCACCATTGCCGATGAAACCATGGCCATGATGCAGTGCCTGGTGGAACATGATGAAATGGAGGCACTGGTTGCGGAACGGGTCTGGCAGGAAGTGGAAAAAGCCCTCAGTGATCATCATCCCAGAATCTTTTTTGAAGTGCTCCGCCAGTGCGGTGCCCTGGCCCGACTGTTTCCGGAAGTGGATCGCCTGTTTGGGGTGCCTCAGTCAAAACAATGGCATCCGGAAATTGATACTGGTATTCATACCATGATGGTGCTGGAACAGGCTGAGCGTTTGTCTGATAAATCGGTGGTACGATTTGCTGCGCTGGTGCATGATCTGGGCAAGGGCACAACGCCCAGGGAGCAATGGCCCAAGCATATTGCCCATGAAGCCAGGGGCGTGCCGCTGGTTGAACAGCTCTGTCAGCGTTTAAAAGTGCCTAATGAGTTTCGTGCTCTGGCCCTGTTGGTGACCGAGTTTCATTTGAATTACCATCGCATAGAAGAACTGAAACCGTCTACTATTGTGGATTTATTATCCCGACTGGATGCTTTTCGACGTCCGGAACGCTTTGAACAGTTTTTACTGGCCTGTGAAGCAGATTCCAGAGGACGTTCAGGTTATGAGGATTTGCCGGATGATAAAACCCGGCTGTTCAGAAATTTTTTCCAGGCTGCTGCGCAGGTCAGTCCAAAAGCAATTGTCGAGCAGGGTTATAAAGGGCCGGAAATTGCTGAGCAGCTCAGGCTTAAACGTATTGCTGCAGTCAGGCAATTACGGCAACAGAAATAACAATAAGCACGAGAGGTATGACAGGTTCTACCTGTTTTACCGGGTTCCCATGTTCCTGCGTGGAACCCGTAACGAAGTATTGTTGCAGTTCTTTTAATTGTTTCTCCGCTGATAAAGCCAGTTATCAAAACGTTTCAGTAGTAATGCCAGTGAAGTGCCCGCCAGTAAAAAAGCGCTTATGGCCCCAATACTGTTTGCCAGGGCATCCAGCATATCAAAACTTCGGTAAGCGGTCAGCCCCTGTAAAAACTCAATTATAATACCCAGTAAAATAGCACTGCCTAAAATAACTATACGCTGAGACCGGCGGCTGTATAGCTGTACAAACCAGCCGGCCAGAATAAAATACATTAAAAAATGGATCAGTTTATCGGTATTGTCAAAAGGCATGTCAATATCAGGTACCCGACTTAAAGAACCGTATAACACCAGTAGTACATACAGCCAGCCCAGTAATAACCAGAGACGTCGATAATGCATGTTCTTTATAAAAAGACCCAGAGCAGTACCGCACCGAGAAAGAAACGGTAGATAATAAACGGCATCATACCGACACTGTCCAGCAGGCGGATAAAGTAATAAATACACAGGTAAGCGCTGACTGCTGACAGGGTGGTTACTAACATTACATCGAACCAGTCAATATGTACCGGAGAAGCACTTAAATCCAGCGTTTTTAGCAGACTGGCCGCCAGGATAATGGGGATGGATAATAAAAACGAAAAACGCGCAGCTGCCTTGCGGCTCATGCCCATTAATAAACCGGCGGTAATGGTAATACCGGAACGGGAAGTGCCGGGGATAAGCGCAATGGCCTGGGCAAAACCAATAAAGAGGATCATTTTCAGGTCAAGCTGATGTTCGTTTTTCTGCTGTGCTGTGGCATCCAGTTTCTGCATCAGGCGTAATTTGTTTTGCGCAGAAGCATCGGCGTACCACAATAGGGCACCAAATATTAGCGTGGTGGAGGCAATAATTAAGGGGTTGCGCAGTTGTTCACTATAATCATCCAGAAAATAACCGGCAATGGCAGCAGGCAGGGTACCAATAAGAACACCCCAGGCCAGTACCGAGTCTCCAGTGGTTTTACGCAAACGAATTGAACGGTTCCAGTCTGAAAACAGAGGATGCAGATCTCGGCGGAAATACCATAAAATTGCCAGTAGAGTACCAAAATGCGCAGCCACATCAATGGCCAGCCCCTGATCCTGCCAGCCGAACAATTTGGGAACCAGAATAAGATGAGCAGAACTGGAAATCGGTAAAAACTCGGTCAGTCCCTGAACCAGAGCCAGTACAATAATCTGAAAAGTATCCATTTATTACCTTATTCTTACAGCCGCTGACTGAAATCCTGAAATTGAAATGCTGGTAATGATAGCGGTTTCCCTTTGGCAAGTAAAATGACTTTGAACAGTTCGCCCATTTCTTCAGGCAGGGTCAGCATTTTTATCTGCCGGGCAGTTTCGGTAAAATGTACTACATCCTCCGGATCCAGATCGCGGGTTAGTTCCACCAGGCCGCCGGCCATTAAAAAATGTGCCTGGGTAGTAAAACCGCAAAGTGTCAGACCGGTGGCTTCGGCACTACGGGCAATGTGACTGAAATTAATATGGGCCGTAATATCCTGCATGCCCGGCAGATAAAAGGGATCATCATGACGATGATGCTGATAATGACACATTAATGTGCCCATAAAGCGCTGTGGATGATAATATTCCCGGGCCGTATAACCGTAGTCCACCAGTAATACGGCTCCCTGCTCCATAATATCGGCAATGCTGCTGATCCAGTCCATGGCCAGTAAATTCACTTCGGTAATATAATCCTGCCCCGGTTTATCATTAAGAGTCTGCATGGACAGGTGGATATCCCGAACTTCATCAGCAATAGTATTCAGGCGGGGCTCCTCAATACTTTGATCCTGCCAGATAAACTCCTGTTCCTTATCCAGTGCCACAAAACGCTCAAAACTTTGTGTGCCGGACAGTCTGAGCAGGTGAACAGGCAAAGCATCAAGCAGTTCATTGGCAATAACAATGCCGTTAAATGGTCTGGCAGGTAGCTGATCCAGCCAGTGAAAACGACTGGCCAGGTGAGGTATTTTATCCTCAATGGCTTTTTGCTGACGATCCCGAAGGTCGGCACTGAGTTCCAGGATCAGATATTGCTCCGGCAGACTGTCCTGCCGTTCCAGTTCCTGCATAATATCAATAGCCATAATTCCGGAGCCGGCACCCACTTCCAGCAGAGTACTCAGTCCGCTCTGCTGCATAATATGACGGCACTGAATGGCCAGACACTGGGAAAACAGGGGGGAAATTTCCGGGGCCGTAATAAAATCACCCAGGCGGCCAAATTTTTTGAGCCCGGCACTATAATAACCCAGTCCCGGTGCATACAGGGCCAGGTTCATATAAGCCTCAAAACTGATTTTACCCCCGGCAGATTCGATGGCCGCAATAATCCGTTCCTTTACTTTATTACTATGGGCAATAGCTTCAGCAGAAGGTTGTGGAAAGGTGTCGCTGGCTTTCTTGCTGGAACGGGGCGGCTCAGTAGGCATAATCAGTTGGCATATAAATTTTAGGGTTTTACGGTGTGTTAAATGCGCTATATTATGCGGTACTTATCTGCTAATATCCAATTTGACAGAACTTTAGAATTCAATTGAGTCCAGTAAAATGCAAATAACGCAAGACATGCTGCAAAATGACCTGAGTGGACAGGTTGTGCTGATCACCGGTGGAGCACAGAGGGTCGGTGCCATGACGGCCCGGTTTTTACATGCGGCCGGAGCTAACCTGGTGATACATTACCGCAACTCCAGGCAGCCGGCCCTGGCCCTGCAGGAAGAGCTTAATGCGGTTCGGGAAAACTCGGTGATTCTGATCCAGGCGGACTTACTGGATATTAACAGCCTGCCGGTGATTATCAAGCAGGCACTGGAACAGTGGGGGCGTCTGGATGTGCTGGTTAATAATGCTTCCAGCTTTTACCCAACCCCCATAGGCAAAGTGACCGAACAGCACTGGGATGACCTGGTGGGCAGTAACATGAAAGCACCGTTTTTCCTGTCCCAGGCGGCCGCACCGCACCTGAAAAAGCAGCAGGGCTGTATTATTAATATTGTCGATATCCATGCCGAAAGACCCATGGAAGGTCATAGCGTTTATAATATGGCCAAGGCCGGCCTGGGCATGCTGGTCAAAACCCTGGCCTTTGAACTGGGTCCGGAAGTCCGGGTTAACGGGGTGGCACCCGGTGCTATTATGTGGCCGACCCAGGAAATGGACGAAGTCACCAAACAGCGTATTGTGTCACGCACTTATTTAAAGCGTAAGGGCAGTGCCGAAGACATTGCCCGCACGGTGCTGTTTCTGGCGGCCAGTGCCGACTATATTTCCGGTCAGACCATTGCCGTGGATGGTGGTCGGTCATTGTTTTTATAGGTTTAAATAATAGTTTTAAATATTCAAAAAAGGAGAATACTTTGGCAAAAGAAATTATTGCAACCGATCAGGCCCCTCAGGCCATTGGCACCTATTCACAGGCTGTTAAAGTCGGCACTACCGTGTACCTGTCCGGACAGATACCATTGATACCGGAATCCATGGAAATGGTGGAGGGTGATATGGAAGCACAGATTGTTCGGGTTTTTGAAAACCTGACTGCAGTGGCCAAAGCCGCCGGTGGCGATCTAAGTGATATTGTAAAACTGAATATTTTCCTGACGGATTTAAGCCATTTCCCACTGGTTAATGAAGTGATGGCCCGTTATTTTAGTCAGCCCTATCCGGCCCGTGCGGCCATTGGTGTGGCTTCTTTACCTAAAAATGCCGGGGTGGAAATGGACGGCGTTCTGGAACTGGACTAAAAACTTTCCACCGTATAGCGACTGACCTTTAAGGTATCACTCCAGTAACTGGCCGGTAAGCCGGCCTTCTGCTTAAGATGAGCCAGAAAGGCTTCCCGCTCTGGCAATTGCTCCCAGACCGAGGGCAGAAAGGTACCTCTATAGCCATTGTCTTCAAGCACCAGGCCGTCAATACCGGGACGGATCTGGCTCAGTAAATCAGCCTCAGAATCAAACTGCATCGGGCTGGTGTCACTGAGTACCGAAATATGGTAATCCAGCTGTTCATATTCAGCCGGCCCCAGCGGAGGAAAGCGCGGATCAGAAAACGCCGCCGCATAAGCATTATGCGCAATATCCACCACCAGCGGCCGATAAGCCTCCAGCGTACCAATACACCCACGCAGATTACCATCAATATTCAAAGTCACAAACGTAGCCCGTTTCTGCCGCAGGCTATCAGAATACTCCCCAATATCCACATCCAATGGCCGATGATGCTCCAGCCCACTCAAAACCGACCGACAAGCCACCTCCTTCAAAACCTTCCTGTCCCCATCACTTAACATCACCCACCTCTCAATCTATGCTCTTTCTGAACGCTGAACGCTGAACGCTCGCTCTTAAACAAACACCCAACTCCCATACCCCACAACCTGATCCTTACTACCCGCTGTATCCCCCGAGTTACGAATATCCAGGGTTTTAACCTTTAAATGATGATTTTTTGCCGCCAGTAACAAGCCGGCAATGCCGGTACGGCCACAGGCCTGTTCATATTGAATTTTCTGTGGTTCCAGCTGTTCAATGGCCTTCATGGTGGCAAAGTCATATTGCCTGGCGGTATCGTAATCCAGGTAATGGCTTAAATCCGAGCTGATCAGAAACAGGGTGCCCGGATCATCCCACAGGTATTCAATTAACTGACCCACCTGTTCATCACTGGCCTGGCCGATAACCAGCGGTACCAGGGTGAAATCAGACAGTACTTTCTGTAGAAAAGGCAGCTGTACTTCCAGACTGTGTTCCTGCTGGTGAGCCTCATCGTATGGCACAACAAATGGCAGCTGATTGACCCTGTCAATGGTGTTCCGGTTTAGTGGAATAGCGCCTAACGGTGTATCAAAAGCTTCGGCAGAACTGCTGGCAATGCCGGTAAAAGGAACTCTGTGGGAAGGCCCTAACAGGATCACCTGGGAAATTTCATCGGCAAAAGGCTCTAGTTGTTTAAAAGCACGGGCGGCTACCGGTGCAGAATAAATATAACCCGCATGTGGGACTATCATAGCTTTAGGCCGTTTAGACAGTGGCTCAACAGGAGCCTGTTGCAGATAAAGTTCTACTGATCGCTCCAGTTCACTGGCGGGGCCAGGATAAAACATACCGGCTACTGCAGGTGGCCGATGTGCTGGTGTGCTATTCAATATTGTCATTGCTGTTTTTACCCCCATCTGTATTATATATAGTAGATATATAGGCATAACTCTTTTTTATAAAGAGTGCTATTAAGGACTGCGATAAAAAGCGGTATTAAACCTAAATAAATCAGTTGAACCTACTGCGAATGTCCATAGCATTGAACCTACAAGGCTTTCCAGAACATTTTGACTTCACCCGTAGGGTGGCTACGAATAAAGCCAAAATAACCTGTAAATCCTTGTATCTTCAGCACTCTGATCATTCTCGCTACGTTTCAACTGATTTATTTAGGTTAAAAATAGTATAAAAAGTGAGGGGGAGATCGTTATGGCGAATGATATTTTATTTGAAGGTGATACTACCGTTGCTACCCGCTACTGGCATAAGCTTGAAGAGCAAAAAGACGAGCATAAAAAAGAACCCCGGATACAATGTGATCTCTGCCCCAGGTATTGTGCCTTAAAACCGGGGCAGCGGGGTTTCTGTTATGTACGGGCCAATCATAATGGGGAAGTGGTTTTAACCACTTATGGTCGTTCCAGCGGTTTCTGTATCGATCCCATTGAAAAGAAACCTCTGAATCATTTTTATCCCGGTTCGGCCGTGCTGTCTTTTGGCACGGCAGGCTGTAACCTAGGCTGTAAGTTCTGCCAGAACTGGGATACCACGAAATCCCGGGAAATGGATAAAATGATGAGCTTTGCCTCACCAGAGAAAATTGCCCAGGCCGCTCAGGATTATCAATGTAAAAGCGTGGCCTATACTTATAATGATCCGGTTATCTTTCATGAATATGCTCTGGATGTGGCTCATGCCTGTCGGGAAAAGGGCATTAAGTCAGTGGCTGTAACCGCCGGTTACATCTGTGCTGAGCCTCGGGAAGAATTCTTTTCGGTTATGGATGCTGCCAATGTAGATCTAAAAGCCTTTACAGAAGAATTTTATAAGAAAGAGACTGGTAGCCATCTACAGCCGGTGCTGGATACCCTGGAATATCTTTACCATCATACCGATGTCTGGTTTGAAATTACTACCTTGCTGATCCCGGGTTTAAATGATTCTGAAGCTGAAATAGAAGCTATGACGCAATGGGGTATAGAACATATGGGTCCGGAAGTACCCTGGCATTTTACCGCTTTTCATCCTGACTATAAGATGACCGATCTGGAGCCAACCCCTCTGACCTCATTGCTAAGAGCCAGGGATATTGCTAAAAAGAATGGCTTTTATTATGTTTACAGCGGCAATGTGCATGACAAGCTCAGCAGCAGTACATTCTGTCATTATTGTGGCCAGGAACTGATTGGCCGGGACTGGTACGAGTTAAGTGAATGGAATTTAACCGCTGATGGTCATTGTATACACTGCGGTACAGCTTTGCATGGACGGTTTGACCCTCAGCCTGGGCGTTGGGGCAGTCGCCGTCAGCCCATTGCTTTATAAATACTGTTAAAATTGGGTGACAAACAGAACAAAAGTGTAATAAAAGCAGAAAATAGTGATAGATAACTTTAGAAAGTGGTTCCATTGCCGGAAAAATACTATACTTTGTAACGGGCGGGTTTAAAATATACAATATTCCTGTAATAACGGACTCTGGTATTTTGTAGACGCTGGTATTTTGTAATAGCACGGTAGAAGAAAAATAATTATGGAAACAGAAGTGGTTGATGCCAAACGCCTGAGGTTCTTTAAGCCGTTTCATGCACTTTCAGACAAACAACTGGACTATATTTCCGTTAATACTCAGGTATTGAATCTACCCAAAGGTAAGGTCATTCTGGAATTAAACTCCGACTCAAAAGACAAATTTTTATTACTTGAAGGCCGTTTAAAACTGACTGCATTTGATGATTCAGAAATGGTCCTGGAAGCCGGTACAGAACGAGCCCGGAGTCCAGTTGCTCAATTGCGTCCCAGCCGATACAAGGTCACGACCGAGGCACCCAGTAAGATCCTGGTATTAAAAGAAGACTTTATGGACACCGCCATCGAACAGTCAGAAACATCAGCCTATAGTATTAATGAAACTCAGCTGGATGAAGAACACGAAGAAGACCGGGTATTGTATGAACTCATTCTGGAACTGCAGAAAGGGAATTTTATACTGCCCAGTATGCCCAGTATTGCCACCCGTATTCGTGAAGTGGTGGCAGATGAAAATTCCAGTGCAGTGGACATTGCCAATGTGATTCTGACTGATCCGGCCATTGCCGCTAAAGTTATTAAAGCCGCTAATAGCGCACTTTATCAGCGCCGTAAAAAAGCCGAGGATTTAAAAACAGCGGTGGTCAGTCTGGGAACCAAAACCACAGTACAGCTGGTCACTGCCTTTACACTGAAAGAAATATTTACCTCTAAAAATCCCATCCTGACCAAACACATGTGTATGCTTTGGGAGCACAGTATTGAAATTGCCGCCATCAGTTTTGTACTGGCAAAAATAACGCCCGGTTTCAATGCGGAACATGCGCTGCTGGCCGGGCTTATCCATGACATCGGTGTAGTGGCTATTTTAAACAAGGCTGTTGATCATCCTCTGATTATGGATAGTGAGGAACATCTGGATAAGGTAATAAAAAAAATGCATTCTCAGGTTGGTTCCTCCATTTTAAGCCGCTGGGACTTTTCGGAAGATTTTATTGAGGTGACCGAAGAAACAGAAAACTGGATGCGGGATTACAACGACAGGCCCGATCTGGTGGATATTGTTAATATGGCGCATTTACACAGCTATATAGGCACCCCACGTCAGCGTGAGGTACCTATTATTGACCAGACCCCGGCTTTCCATAAACTGGCACTGGGCCAGTTGACACCCAGGCTGAGTATCAAGGTGCTGGAAAAGGCTAAGGAAAAGATAGCACAAACCAAGGCACTCCTGCATTTATAGAAGAGCCTGTATCAACAGCCGGCCTGAATAAACAGGCTTTATTACCAGTTAAAATCAATTTTCTGCAGGCTGTTTTTATCAATCTCTGCCTGCATAACCTGCCACATTTCAGCCATGCTTTTACCTGTTTGAGGATGTACCAGTTCCGGTGCCAGATCAGCCAGCGGAGACAGTACAAAGGCGTACTTTTCAATTTCATCTCTGGGTACAGAGATACCATCTGCCTGAATAATGTCCTGATCATAAAGTAATAAATCAATATCCAGAGTTCGGGCAGAGAATTTTTCCTGGTTGCGCTGCCTGCCGTTTTCATGCTCAATCTGTTTTAAGGTTTTTTCCACCTCAACAGCGCTTTTATCCGTGTCAAAACAGGCCACCAGATTATAAAAATCATCGCCATCAAAACCTACTGCCCGGGTTTTATAAACCGGAGACAACTGTAAACCGCAATTGTCTCCAAAGGCATTGCGCAGATATTGTGCAGACAGTCGAATGTATTTTTCCTGTTCTATATTGCTGCCAATGCCGACATAGACCCGATGCATATTCATGTATTATGTATTCCTGTTATCAGCAGAGCGCTCAATTATAACACCGACGCCCTGAGCCCCGGCAACCGCACTGGGCTTGCTCAGCTTTATTTTAACCTGCCGGGCACCAAAATCATTTATAATAATATCACTAATGGCTTCCACCAGTGTTTCAACCAGCTGAAAATGATGGGTAGCCGCTAACTGCCGGATCCGCTCACAGACTTCAAAATAATCCACACAGTCTTTTATATGATCACTTTGCACGGCTTTTTTAATACAACAGCCAATTTCAATATCCAGAACAATCGGCTGGGGCTGTTCACGCTCCCAGTCATGAATACCAATAATGGTATCCAGTTTGAACTGTTCAATAAAAACAATGTCCATAAAAGAACCCTGAACCGGCACGGTAAATGTGAGGAAAATGTAAGTAAAATAAAGTGTAGCATAATCGTTGATTATTCAGCTAAAATCAATGCCCAATTACCTGAAACCTGATTTCCATATGACCTTATTTGAAATTACCAAGTTAATCCACGTTACCGCTATTTCTTTGTCCATTACCGGCTTTATTACCCGTGTTATTCTGAAACTCAGAGATTCACCTTATCAGAATCGTTACTGGTTTAAAAAAGTGCCGCATATGGTCGATACCGTGCTGCTTGCCAGTGCCCTGTTCATGGTGTACTTACTGGGTCTTAATCCTTTTACCACTTTCTGGATTGCAGAAAAAATTGTTGGCCTGTGTCTGTATATCCTGCTGGGTATGGTGGCTTTAAAATGGGCAAAAACAAAAACCCTTCGGGCAACCGCAGCGCTTGCTGCGGTTGTGGTGTTTGCCTACATCATTTATGTGGCGCATTACAAAGCCCCTGCTGTAGTATTCAGTTATTAAATATAGAGGTCTGGATATTTGCCCATAGCTAATTGATCCTGCCTGTCTGTCAGTACCTCATTTTTGCCCCTTGATCTTGGTCATTCACTTGCTGGTTAAATATTGTTCTAATGAGCTCTTCTGAATTTTACCCAGCCACTTGCCTAATAAAGGCAAGTGGCTGGATTTACCTGTTTGAGGACTATTGTGTTGTTACAGATCAATGAAAAGCCAACCAGCAGCTTTGCCCTGTTTAACCTGGGCTTTCGGCCTTTTTTCCTGTTAGCCGGGTGGTCAGCGGTTGTGTTAATGAGCCTGTGGGCTCTGATGTATACCAACACTATGCACCTGAATAATTATTACGGCTTTATAGACTGGCATAGTCATGAGATGCTGTTTGGTTACGCTTCAGCCGTTATTGCTGGGTTTTTACTGACAGCCGTTAGAAACTGGACCAGTGTGCAGACTATTACCAAAACACCATTAGCCATACTGGCTGCTGTCTGGCTGCTGGCTCGTATCCTGCCTTTTACGCCTGTACCGGGTATTCTGATTGCCCTGGTTGATATCAGTTTTTTTCTATTGCTGGCCCTGGCTATTGCTCATCCCATTATAAAAGCAAAGCAATGGCATAATATTATTATGGTGGTTATTATTTCGACCTTTATGCTGGCTGATATTCTGGTACAGATACAACATCTTGGGATAACTACAGGTACTCTAATCCCGGGTAATACCCTGGCGCTGTACAGTATTTTAATGATAATTCAGGTTCTGACTGGCAGAGTAATGCCTTTTTTTACCCGGGTAGTAGTACCCGGCACCCAGGTGGTGGAACGCCCTTTACTGGAAAAAGTGCTGCTTTATACATTGCTATTACTGGGACTGGCCGATGTCTTTACTCTTAACGGACTGATTATTGCTTTGCTTGCAGCAGTAATGCTGGCGGCACATCTGATGCGGGTCATACCCTGGTTTTCTAAGCCAGTGCTTAATATCCCCATACTCTGGGTACTGTATGCTGGTTATTTATGGCTGATTATCGGTTTTGCCATGAAACTGCTGGTGGGACTGGATCTGGTAACTAATAATCTGGCTATCCATGCCTGGACCGTCGGTGTAATCGGTATTACCACCTACGGTATGATGGCCCGCGTTTCCCTGGGCCACACCGGCCGGGAAATGGTGCCGCCTAAATTTGCCGTATGGGGTTTCTACCTGTTATTTATTGCAGCACTGCTGCGGGTATTTATGCCTCTGATTGCCATGAGCCAGTATATCCTGTGGATTGAGATATCTATTACGCTATGGGTTGTTGCGTTTGTATTCTTTAGTCTGGCGTATACATCGATTTTGAGTGCGCCGCGGGTGGATGGGCAGGAAGGATAAGAGTATAATTCCCCATTTATAACTCAAGAGACAACCCCGTGTTCAGCGATCCGCTCACTTCAATCAGTTTAATTGTTTTTGCCTATCTTCTGGGCTCTGTATCTGCTGCTATTATTACCTGTAAGCTGATGGGCTTGCCTGATCCGCGTACTCAGGGGTCCAGGAATCCCGGTGCGACTAATGTGATGCGTATTGGTGGGAAAAAGGCGGCGGCTATTACCCTGCTGGGGGATATGTTAAAGGGGCTGGTGCCGGTGCTGGTGGCTCGCTGGTTTACTGGGAATGAGTTAACCCTGGCTCTGGTGGCTGTGGCAGCTTTTCTGGGGCATCTTTATCCGCTGTTTTTCGGCTTTAAGGGTGGTAAAGGAGTAGCCACTTCACTGGGGGCTATACTGGGTGTCAGCTGGCCGGTGGCTCTGGCTATGATTGTGACCTGGCTGATTGTTGCCTATGGCTTTAAAATATCCTCCATGGCGGCATTGGTGGCTTCCGCTCTGTCACCTTTTTATTTCTGGTTCTTCAGCGGTTCCACCACTTATATGATTATGGGTACCTTTATTGCCGTACTATTGATCTGGCGCCATCGAAGCAATATTCAACGCTTACTGGAAGGCACTGAAAAATAAGCCAAGAACTTCCCCCCTAAAACTTATTACCTAAAACCTCAAGCTCATCCAGAGGCCAGCGTGGCCGGGTACTAAAACCTTCTCCGTCATGTTCCCCGGCTTTAAGACGCTGCAGTCCGGCAAAGGCAATCATGGCGCCGTTATCGGTACAGTACTGGGGTTGGGGATAAAAGACCTCCAGCGGACTGGTTTTAGCCAGCTGGTTTAAACGTTCACGCAGGTTTTGATTGGCACTGACGCCGCCGGCAATGACTAGCTGCTGATAACCGGTGGCTTTTAAGGCCCGTTTACACTTAATGGTCAGGGTATCCACAATAGCATCCTGAAAGGCCCAGGCAATATCAGCCCGGGTCTGGTCAGTTTTATCCGATTCCATCCAGGTATTCAGCACAAAGGTTTTCAGGCCGCTGAAACTCATATCCAGTCCGGGCCGATTAACCATGGGCCGGGGAAATTTATAACGGCCTGTGATACCGGATTCGGCCAGTTTTGAAATAACCGGGCCGCCGGGATAACCCAGCCCCAGCATTTTGGCTGTTTTATCAAAGGCTTCACCCACGGCATCATCCAGTGATTCTCCTATAACTTTATAGGAGCCGATAGCTGTTACATCCACCAGCAGGGTATGGCCGCCGGAAACCAGCAGGGCCAGAAAAGGGAAACGGGGAACATTTTCTTCCAGCATGGGGGCCAGCAGATGTCCCTCCATATGGTGTACACCAATACTGGGGCATTGCCAGGTCCAGGCCAGTGAGCGGCCAACGGCTGCACCCACCATCAGTGCTCCCATTAAGCCTGGCCCGGCGGTATAGGCAATACCGTCAATATCACCGGGTTGACAGCCGGACTCACTCATCACCTGTTTAATGAGGGGAATAATGCGCCGCACATGATCCCGGGAAGCCAGTTCCGGCACCACACCGCCATAGTCGGCATGCAGTGCTATCTGGCTGTACAAGGCATCAGCAAGAATACCCTGTTCGTCATCATAAATCGCAATGCCTGTTTCATCACAGGATGTTTCAATACCCAGTACTTTCATGGGCGTTATTGTGTACTCTATTATGGGATCTTGCAAGTTGAGGGGAATTTCAGCAACTAAGCTTATTGATTCTGATGCTGCCAAGGCAAAAGCATATTGTTAATAATTCTCATTTAAACCCAAATTCCGTATCCATCAGCTGTACTCCTTGCTGAAGACGCCTTTCTCTTAATAAAGAGCGCATCCATGGAGGCTTTTCGGCAGCATCCCTGCTGCCGAAACTTCATCAAGAAGCACAACTGATGGATACTCAGAGGTTATAAATGTAAAGTTTTTTCATATTAAATGCTTTTTTAACAAAAGAATGCTTCTGCCCTATTGATACTATGCATTTCATTGAATTTTTTTGTAAAAATTTTTGCAGTCAGCACAAAATAAGAGTATGATCCCGTGTCTGCGTTTTGGGTCAAAGAGCAAGCTTTGTCTCCGAAATATAAAGCAGATAATACAAATTGCTGGGTAAAATGTTTTAATTTAGGAGTTTTCATGCCATCGGTAAAGTTAAAAGAAAATGAACCATTTGACGTAGCCTTACGTCGTTTCAAACGTTCCTGTGAAAAAGCAGGCATCCTGTCTGAAGTTCGTCGTCGCGAACATTATGAAAAGCCAACTGCAGTACGTAAACGTAAAGCAGCAGCAGCTGTTAAACGCTGGCAGAAAAAACAGTCTCGTGAGATTGGTCGTCGCAGACGTATGTACTAAAGCTTCTGACTGACTTTCTCAATGAGATAAAGCCAGTTAAAAGTAATTATTGTTCTATCATCCGTTGTTTTTATTGTATTTCAATCGCTTATTAAGGCCTGTCAGACAATAACGGCCCGATAAGTTGGTCACTTAACCTCTTATTATAAATAGATTGAGTTAAAAATGAGCCAGACCTTAAAGTTAGATCTTACTGATGCCATGAAAGCGGCCATGCGTGCTAAAGAAAAAGAGCGCCTGGTGGTTATTCGCGGGGTACTTGCGGCCATAAAACAACGTGAAATTGATGAACAGATCGAGCTTGATGATACCCAGGTACTGGCGGTATTAGACAAGCTGGTTAAACAGCGCAAAGACTCTGCCCAGCAGTTTCGTGATGCCGATCGAATTGATCTGGCAGAAAAAGAAGAAATGGAGATGAAAGTTCTTCAGGAGTTCCTGCCCGCTGCTTTATCCGCAGAAGAAATAGCCCGGCTGATAGATGATGCTGTCAGTTCCACCGGTGCCAAGTCCATGAAAGATATGGGCAAGGTGATGGGCCTGTTAAAACCCCAGGTTCAGGGGCGTGCTGATATGTCCGAAGTCAGTGCTCTGATCAAACAGCAGCTAAGCTGAACCAGAGCTGATACCCGAAACAGGCTCAAAACAACCCAGGCGTTAAGCAGTTCTTATTCTGCAATAAAAATACGCTTTCTATCCCTTAAATCCTGTTAAACGTCTAAAATAATAAAGTATAAAAATGCTTTTAACCGGTGTTTAATAATACTGCTTTTATACAATTTTAAACTTACTGTTCTGTTATAGCAGTAGAGCATAATCTAAGTAGATAACCACTTTTTCTGGAAGGTAATGGCCGGCTCAATCCCAAGAGAATTTATAGATGAAGTCCTCGCATATACGGATATTGTCGAGCTGATTGACTCTCGAGTGCCTTTAAAACGTTCAGGCAGTAATCATATGGCCTGCTGTCCCTTTCATGGCGAGAAAACGCCTTCGTTCAGTGTCAGTCAGCCGAAGCAGTTTTACCACTGTTTTGGCTGTGGAGCCAGCGGTGATGCGATTCGCTTTCTGATGGAATATGAACACCTGAGCTTTGTGGAGGCGGTGGAAGAGCTGGCACAAATGGCCGGGATGGAAGTACCCAAAGTGGCCTACGACAATAACCAGCCCCGGCAGGATCCGGAGCAATTTGAACTGCTGGATCAGGTGGCCAATTATTATCAGTATCAGTTAAGCCATCATGCTCAGGCCCATAAAGTGCAGGCTTATATTAAACAGCGAGGTCTGAGTGACGAGGTGATTCAGACTTATGGCCTGGGTTTTGCCCCGCCGGGCTGGGACAATGTTCTAAATGTTATCGGGGCCGGCAATGAGCAGAAAATTCAGGCACTGGCAGATACTGGTATGCTGATCAGGCGGGAAGAAAGCGATAATAACAGACCGAATCAGTCTCCCTGGTACGATCGTTTTCGGGAACGGCTGATGTTTCCCATTCGTGATCGCCGTGGGCGCACCATTGCTTTTGGCGGACGTATTCTGGGTGACGGTAAGCCGAAATACCTTAATTCTCCTGAAACCCGTTTATTTCATAAAGGCCAGGAACTTTACGGCCTGTTTGAACTCAAACAGGCATTAAGAAAAATCGACCGGGTGCTGGTGGTTGAAGGTTATA
>JALUZF010000261.1 GCA_027012135.1 Gammaproteobacteria bacterium | reverse complement strand
TTGCTGCGTAATGTACTGAAGTACTGATTCGGGTGGTGAGATCCTGCATAATGGTGATCAATGATTGAAACATTGCCGCCATCTGATCCATTTCATTCTGACTATCCCTACTGTAGTTCAGCAGAATACTTAAATCGCCGTTTCTTACTCTTTCAATGGCCTGCTTAAAAACAAGGATCTTGTTCATAATAGTTTTTCGGATACTCTGACTGAACCAGATGGCAATAATGAGCACTACAATAGAAAACAGGGCGACAGACAACAGGGTATAAAAAGCACTTTGTTTGTCATAGGCCGCTGATTCCAGTAGGGAATCACTGATGTACAGCTCCATTTCTTTTAATTTGTTTATTTTCTGAGTAATGGTTTTAAACCAGATATCTGCATCCACACCGAAGTCTCTTTCCCGGTTCAGGGCAATACTGCGCATCTGCTGTACCTGTTCAAAAGAAGGACTGTCTGTTATCTGCTGGTATCTGTTTTTAAAGGCATCGTTTGCCGTATATTCAAACAATTGAAACAGGACTTTTTGCTGTGCCAGAACCGTGATAAATTTATGTTCTAAAAAATTATTGTATTCGTTTCTGGAGAAAACCGCGGATAAAATGGCCCGTTCAATTCCAGCCCGTTCTTTAGCGCTGGTAAACAGCACCAGGCTATTGAGCATATTGCGTATACGGGGGTTATTGGCATAAGTGGAGAATTCACTAATCAACCGGATCAGGTTTTTATTCAGACCGGTATAGTAGGCTACGGCTGTTTCAGTGCTGAGATTCATCTTGCTGACCTGTTCACGCATATTTGCCAGCTGTGAGAAATCAGTCTGTTGTTGAACTTTTTCTATAAACGGATTGTCTTCTGAACTCAGATATTGCTGAAGCTGTTGAATCTGAGAATCTGTCAGGGCCCTCTGCTTCTGCAGGATGATGCTGAATTTTTTACCGGCAGAACTCAGATAACCGGCACTGGCCCCTCGTTCTTTCTGCAACTCATGCACAACATTGTTCATAAATACCGATAACTGGACAATTTCAATCACATCCTGCGAATTATTATAATTATCCAGGGCATTAGCCGATAAGCGTACTGCATAGATAACAATGATGGAGATAAAAAACAGGCTGAGCATAAGTAGTTTTTTATTGATTGACAGGTTATGTAACATAATAATTCCAATTCTAGTTGAATAAATGGCTCATTAATAAAATAAATATAGCATATAATCTATTAACGACCATTTTTAGAAAAGATTAAGTTATTTTTATCTGGAAATAGTTAATTACTCTTAAAGTGTCTATACATGCAAAATAATAAATTTGCCCGGCTGTAGATTTCTTAGCTGCCATTGTCCGATACGGTGGCGGACTAAACGCAGGGTAGGAAAACCGACAACAGCCGTCATACGGCGTACCTGACGGTTTTTACCTTCCGAGATGGTCAGCTCTATCCAGCTGGTAGGGATTTCCTTGCGAAAACGAACCGGCGGAGTTCTGGGCCAGATATCCGGCTCCTGTATGATACGGGCTTTGGCCGGCAGGGTTAGTCCATCTTTAAGCTTTACTCCCCGGCGTAACTGCTGAAGGGCCTGCTCAGTAATTGCACCATCCACCTGTACCCAATAGGACTTTTCTTTGCTATGCTTGGGATGAGCAATCTGATGCTGCAGGACTCCGGAATCGGTCAGCAGTAATAAGCCTTCACTGTCTCGATCCAGACGACCGGCAGGATAAACTTTTTTTATATCAATATAGTCCGAAAGAGTTTCCCGGCTGGCTGAGTGTTGTTGTTTTTTATTTTGAAATGAGTTATCAGTAAACTGGCTCAGAACATTATAAGGTTTATTAAACAGAACCAGTTGAGCCATTTTGTTACACTCTTTTTTATGAGCCAATTATCAGAAGTAAAGCAATTTTAATGCAAATACAGCAATTGACACAACCGGACGGTAAACTGGATTTATACAAGGTACTTGACCAGCTGGTGCTGGACGGTATTGTCAGTAAGGAAAATGCCCAGGTTCTGCGGGCGCTGGATAAAAACAACCAGTACCAGACTCAGCATCCGTTTCTGGTGATCACCGAGCGGGGCTGGAAAAATCGCCAGCATCCGGAACAATTGATTACCCTGGATGAACTGACCCAGTGGCTGTCTGATTTAACGGGTATAAAAACCATGCGCATAGATCCGCTTACTGTGGATGTGCATAGTATCACCGCTTTAATGTCCTTTTCCTATGCCCGAAACTTTAATGTCCTGCCCATTGAGGTACATACCGATCGGGTTCATGTGGCTACGGCACAGCCATTTCAGACGGACTGGATTGCTGAAATTGAACGGATCAACAATAAGAAAGTAGAACTGGTACTGGCCAACCCGGATGATATTGCCCATTATCTGGTGGAGTTCTATAGTGTTTCATCCTCGGTAACCCAGGCCAGATACCAGAGTGAGGATGAGATTCTGGGTATTCAGAATCTGGAACAGCTTATTGAAATGGGTCGGGCCGGTAACCTGGATGCCAATGATAACCATGTTGTCAGAATCGTAGACTGGCTGCTGCAGTATGCCTTTGAACAGCGTGCCAGTGATATTCACCTGGAACCGAGACGAGAACAGGCCAATGTGCGTTTTCGTATTGACGGCATTATGCAGCAGGTTTATGAAATTCCTGCAGCCGTAATGAATGCAGTATCCAGCCGGATAAAAATACTGGGCCGGATGGATGTGTCCGAAAAACGCCGCCCCCAGGACGGCCGCATTAAAACCCGCACCCCGGCCGGACAGGAAATTGAACTGCGCCTGTCTACTATGCCCACCGCCTTTGGTGAAAAACTGGTCATGCGGATCTTTGATCCGGAAGTGCTGACCAAAGATTTTGCCCTGCTGGGTTTTGGCAAACAGGAAAAACAGCATTGGGAAAACATGATCAAACAGCCCAATGGTATTATTCTGGTGACCGGCCCTACTGGTTCCGGCAAAACCAGCACGCTTTATACCACTCTGCGACGGCTGGCCAGACCAGAAGTCAATGTCTGCACGGTGGAAGATCCCATAGAAATGATTGAACCGAAATTTAATCAGATGCAGGTACAGCAGAACATTGATCTGGACTTTGCCCAGGGTGTGCGAACCCTGATGCGTCAGGATCCCGATATTATTATGATTGGGGAGATCCGTGACCGGGAAACCGCAGAGATGGCTGTGCAGGCTTCCTTAACCGGCCACCTGGTGCTGACGACTCTGCACACCAATGATACCCTGTCGGCTATAGTACGGCTGCGGGATATTGGGGTACCTACCTATCTTATTCACTCCAGTATTATCGGCATTATGGCTCAGCGTCTGGTCAGAACCTTATGTCCGCACTGTAAGGAAGAAACTGAAGTCGATACTGATGTCTGGGTGGATATGGTGCGTCCCTGGAAAAGTGAGCCGCCACAGAAAATCTACAAACCGGTGGGCTGTATCGAATGTCGAAATACCGGCTTTATGGGACGGGTCGGCCTGTTTGAGATGCTGCCACTGAGCCGGGATTTAAAACACCTGATCAGCCAGAACGCGGAACTGGAAACTCTGCGCCGTCAGGCTGTTCGGGAGGGCTATAAACCGATGCGCCTGGCAGGTGCACAGAAAGTGGCCAAAGGCATTACTACCATTGAAGAAGTCTTACGAGTCACGCCTGTACCCATGAATTAATAATATCATCCAGTCGTTTCAATAAACTGTTTTCAACAGTATAATTCATCTCACATTTAACTGTTGAAACAAACACTATGAACAGCGCAAGTCTTACTCAAACCTTTCGTCGGATCCGCAGTAACAGGTTTTTTGAATCCTTTGTTATTTTTATTATTATTTTCTCAGCCCTGGTTATCGGTGCTAAAACCTTTGATATTTCTCCCCGTACTCTCTGGTTAATTCATGCCCTGGACTGGTTGATTACCGGGATTTTTCTGGTGGAAATTATAATTCGCTTTCTGGCAGAGGAACACAAACAAGATTTTTTTAAACAGGGCTGGAATATTTTTGATACTCTGATTGTGGTCATGAGTCTGATCCCGATTGAGGACAGCGAACTGGCACTGGTCGGGCGTTTAATCCGTATTTTCCGGGTACTGCGGATGGTATCCATAATACCGGAATTAAAAATCCTGCTTAACTCTCTGCTTAAAGCCATGCCGCAACTGGGCTATATTATTGCCCTGATGTTTATTATTTTTTATATCTATGCCGCTGTCGGCAGTACCTTCTTTGCGGATATTAATGAGGAATTATGGGGTGATATTGCCATTTCCATGCTGACCCTGTTCCGGGTAATGACGTTTGAGGACTGGACCGATGTACAGTATGAAACCATGGAAGTTTATCCCTTAAGCTGGATTTATTATCTGAGTTTTATTTTCTTTACGGCCTTTGCCTTTTTAAATATGGTTATTGGTGTCGTAGTCAATGTGCTTAATGAAGAACATGAAAAAGCCGTATTAAAGACCAAAGTACCTGAGCCGTCTAATACTGAACTGCAGGAAGAAATAAGGGCTTTAAGAAAACTGCTGGAAGATAATCTTAAGCAGAACAAATAAGGCGGCTGCTTATTTTGCTGGCTATTGCGTTTTTCCCGGGAGCACGGGCATCCTGCCCGCGTAATCATGACTTATAATAAATTGTTAGTTGTTAATCGTTAAATAATCATCCAGAATATCCTTTCCCTGTTCCAGCAGAAACTGCAGAAAAGTACGGGAGGCCAGTGATAAACGCTTGCCTTTTAAATGTACAGCATACCAGCGGTAAAACAGAGGAAAGCCCTTTACATCCAGTACTGAAATATAATTATGCGCCAGCTCCAGTCTTAAATTATGCCGGGACAGAACCGAAATACCCAGTCCGGCCATAACAGCCTGCTTAATGGCTTCACTGCTGCCCAGTTCCATATAGGGTTTAATTGCCAGATTCTGTTCAGAAAACAGGCGTTCAATGGCCAGGCGGGTACCGGAACCGGGCTCACGTACCAGAAAACGTTCATTGAGCAGTTGTTCCAGGCTTATTTTTTTGCATTTAACCAGGGGATGGCCAATATTGGCAACCACCACCAGTTCATTATCAATAAACGGCCAGGCTTCCACCTCCAGATCTTCCGGAACCTGTCCCATAATTACAATATCGTCTTTGTTAGCCTGCAGCCGTTCCAGAACTCTGGAACGGTTAGTGACCTTTAAGGCGGGCAGGATATCGGGGTACTGATGAATAAAAACACCCAGTAAATGGGGCATAAAATATTTTGAGGTGGTAATGGCGGCAATTTTTAAGGGGCCTTTTACCACCCCTTCCAGTTCCGCTGCCGTTTCTCCCAGTTCCACCATACTGCCCAGTACTTTCTGTGCAGAAAGATAAACCTCCTGACCAAAAGAAGTGGTATGCAGATGGGTGCCTACTTTTTCAAGCAGTGGGTAACCTATTGTATCACTGAGTTTTTTTACCTGCATAGAAACGGTCGGTTGAGTCAGATGCAGCTCATCCGCGGCCCTGGTATAGCCGCCCAGACGAATTACGGCTTCAAAAATCTGCAACTGTCTCAGCGTCACATGGCGAATTAAATTTTTGGCCAGTGAATATGTCATAGACTATTACCTATGTGTTTTATAGAAATTATCGATTTCACTTTATACATCGCCTGCAACATAATTTCAACCAACGGAAACTTTGAAGGCTTTTAACAGCCGCTCAAAGTGACTCATTTAAAACAAATATTCAACACATTGGTTTAACCACAGGAGAACAAAATGGCCAAGACCTATGACGCGGGCGTAAAAGAATACCGCGAAACGTACTGGATGCCGGAATATACCCCGAAAGATACTGATATTCTTGCGTGTTTTAAGGTAACCCCTCAGGACGGTGTTCCGCGTGAAGAAGTAGCCGCTGCGGTAGCTGCAGAATCTTCCACTGGAACCTGGACAACGGTATGGACCGATCTGTTAACGGATCTGGACTATTACAAGGGTCGTGCTTATGCAATTGAAGACGTACCCGGTGATGATACCTGTTTCTATGCCTTTATTGCTTACCCGATTGACCTGTTTGAAGAAGGCTCTGTTGTTAACGTAATGACCTCTCTGGTCGGTAACGTATTCGGCTTTAAAGCTCTGCGTGCCCTGCGTCTGGAAGACATCCGTTTCCCGCTGGCCTATGTTATGACCTGTAATGGACCACCACAGGGTATTCAGTTAGAGCGTGACATCCTGAATAAATACGGCCGTCCTTTACTGGGTTGTACCATTAAGCCCAAGCTGGGTCTGTCTGCCAAGAACTACGGCCGTGCCTGTTATGAAGGTCTGCGCGGTGGTCTGGACTTTACCAAGGATGATGAAAATGTTAACTCTCAGCCTTTTATGCGCTGGAGAGCCCGTTTTGACTTTGTAATGGAAGCCATTGAAAAAGCAGAAGCGGAAACCGGCGAACGTAAAGGTCACTATCTGAACGTTACGGCACCGACTTCTGATGAAATGATGCGTCGTGCGGAATACGCCAGGGAAATTGGTGCACCGATTATTATGCACGACTATATTACCGGTGGCTGGGCGGCTAACACCCAGTTGGCACAATGGTGTCAGGAAAACGGTATGTTACTGCACATTCACCGTGCTATGCACGCAGTACTTGACCGTAACCCGCACCATGGTATCCACTTCCGTGTACTGACCAAGATCCTGCGTCTGTCTGGTGGTGACCATCTGCACTCCGGTACCGTTGTCGGTAAGCTGGAAGGTGACCGTGATGCCACCCTGGGCTGGATTGACCTGATGCGTGATTCCTACATTAAAGAAGACCGTTCCCGCGGTATTTTCTTTGACCAGGACTGGGGTGCTATGCCTGGTGTATTACCGGTTGCTTCTGGTGGTATTCATGTATGGCACATGCCTGCTCTGGTCAGCATCTTCGGTGATGATTCAGTACTGCAGTTCGGCGGCGGTACACTGGGTCATCCATGGGGTAATGCAGCCGGTGCTGCGGCTAACCGTGTTGCCGTTGAGGCTTGTGTAGAAGCACGCAATATGGGTCGTGAACTTGAGAAAGAAGGTAAGGATATCCTGACTAACGCTGCCAGGCACAGTCCTGAACTGGCAGCCGCTATGGAAACCTGGAAAGAGATCAAGTTTGAATTTGATACCGTTGATAAACTCGACGTTTCTCACAAGTAATTTAAAAACCTTAATAAGGAGCATTAACAATGCAAGATTATCAATCCAGCTTGAGCGATCCCTCAAGCCGCAAATTTGAAACCTTTTCATATTTGCCTGAGTTCACACCAGAACAGATCCGCGCTCAGATCGAATATATCGTGAGCAAGGGATGGAACCCTGGTATTGAACACACTGAACCAGAAAATGCCGGAGGACATTACTGGTACATGTGGAAACTGCCTATGTTCGGTGAAACCGATGTAGACGTGATTTTAAAAGAAGTTGAAGCCTGCCATGCCGCACATCCAAATAACCATGTGCGTCTGTTAGGATTTGATAACTTTGCACAGTCTGCCGGTGCAGCCATGGTTATTTACCGTGGCAAGATGGATTAACATCCACAGCACTGAATGCCTTAGCTGCAAAACATCGTAGTTAGATAAAGGTAGTCAAAGAATAAGCTGTTCTGCCTGCGCCCTTGTCCGTTTCCAGTTTAGTGGGTGGAACAGCTTTCTATAAAAAATTGATTAAAAGTTTATTAATTCAAACATATATTGAGAAAATCAGATGAATAAACCTCAGGAATATATTGGTGTTGATAAAGACGTCAATGGCGGTATGACCAATATCGGCAAAATTGTCCGTGATGCCCAGGTATTCGGTTTAATACCGGAAACAGAAACCTGTGAAGGCTGGGATCTGTCACGTATCAATGCCCTGTTACAGCAGGTCAATGATCAATGGGATAAATACGGTTGTCTGGTCAGTTACTTACCGGATGATTTACGTCAGCGTCATAATGAAATTCATGGCCGGGCCATGGAACAGGCCAGAAAGGCCGGCTGGAGCGGTGAAGTTGAAACCGGAGATGAGGAATAAACCTCATTTATTTAAGCTTTTTTAAACATAAGAGTGCCGCTATTTAGTATCCATCCCTTAAATTCCCTCTCCCTCTGGGAGAGGGCCAGGGTGAGGGTTTATTTTAATAAAACGATGAATACTAAATAGATGTAATCCGTTAAAACCACAGGTGGGTAAGATTATGAGTGTAGATGCACAACAGTATATAGTTAAAAACGAGCCCTATTATGAGCCAACGGGTAAGGAAATCGAACACTATGAGGCCGCATACAATGTCCGTATGCCCATGATGCTCAAAGGACCTACCGGCTGCGGTAAGTCCCGCTTTGTTGAATACATGGCCTGGAAGCTGCAGCGTCCGTTAATTACCGTGGCCTGTAACGAAGATATGACTGCTTCGGATCTGGTGGGACGTTACCTGCTGGATAAAGACGGTACCAAGTGGCAGGATGGTCCTTTAACTACTGCTGCAAGAATTGGCGCTATCTGTTATCTTGATGAGGTGGTTGAAGCCCGCCAGGATACTACGGTGGTTATCCATCCATTGACAGACCATCGTCGCACTCTGCCGCTGGACAAAAAAGGTGAGCTGATTGAAGCCCATCCGGATTTTCAGCTGGTTATTTCATATAACCCGGGTTATCAGAGCTTAATGAAAGATCTGAAACAGTCCACCAAGCAGCGTTTCGGCGGCCTGAACTTTGATTACCCTGATACTGAAATCGAGGTCGATATTGTCCACAAGGAATCCGGTGTTGATCGCGGCATTGCAGAAAAACTGGTGCAGATTGCTCACCGTGCCCGTAACCTTAAGGGACACGGTCTGGATGAGGGAATTTCTACCCGTCTGCTGGTATATGCCGGACAGTTAATTGCCAAGGGTATTGATCCGGAAGCGGCCTGCAGTATTACTATGGTGACGCCGTTAACGGATGATCCGGATATGCGCGATACCCTCAATGCCGCAGTACAGACCTTCCTGGGATAAAGTGTGCCGGTTTCTGAAAAACAGAGGCCGACCATGACGCTAATCTCATTGTGAACCGGCAATAGGAGTATTCACTTATGTCATCCATTCAACTGGAAGATTATTCAGAATTTCTGGAACAGACGGTTCCGGAAGTGCGGGATATTCTTGACAGTACCTTTCACGAAGCGGCCCGAATCATGTCGCCTGCAGGCCTGTCTGCTTATATGGATGGTGCCCTTGCACTGAGCAAACTGGGAAGAGGGCATGAGCTGGTAGTGACCTATCTGCAGGAAATGCCGCTGGTGGCTAAAGAATGCGGTGAGGACATTATTTCTGATGTGATCACCGCCTCCATGAAAGTCTCCTCCATGACTTCCGGTCAGGTGATTAACCTGATGTTATCCAGTCTGCCCACAGCGGCCAGACATCTGGGCGATGCTCAGTTAGTCCGGGGTTATCTGACCCTGATCCATCAGCTGGCTTCCACAGCCGCCCGTGGCTTGCGGCCTATGCTCAGTCATATTGATGAACTGCTGTCCAAGCTGACCCTGAGTGGTCTGCGCCGATGGGCGAACTTTGGTGCCCAGGCCTATCGTCGTGATTTTAATAATCTGACTGCTTATTTTAATCTGGAATCAGCGGACAGCCGGGCCATGCTGGAAAAAGAACGGCGGGGGATCCTGTTTGTTAAAATCCAGCGTAAAATCAACTTTTATCTGCGTGCCCTATGGGGCCGGGACTTTTTCCTGCGGCCTACCGGTGCCGACTATACGGACTTCCGTCCTTATGTAGAAGACCGTATTCTGCACATGCCGGATGCTCTGGATGATCTGGGTGATATTCCTGGCCTGGAAATTTACCGAGCCACGGCCGCCCACATGGCCGCTCACATGATGTACGGAAGAAAGTCTGTATCAGCCGAACAGCTTAGCCCTGCGCAGATGTTTTTTATCGATCTGCTGGAAGATGCACGGGTGGAATACCAGGCGGTTAAACGCTTTCCCGGTTTGAAAAAACTCTGGCGTTCACTGATGATGGCAGAATACGATGAGCCGATCGAGCATGAAACTGTGCCCATACTGGAAAAACTGGCCCTGCAGTTACTGGACAGTGACATAAAAGGGGATGACGAACAGCTCAATGCTTTTGTGGAAAAGTTTCATAATGAAGTCCATGAACATGAAGAGGATAATCATTTCTCCTGGCTGATGGGTGTGGAACTGTACAATATTTTTGCCGGCCGCAAGGCCGTGCCCAGCCTGCGTATTCTGGAGCGCTACCGCATACCGTACCGGGATGATAACCGCATTGTCTGGCATTTTGAAGATATAGACTGGAATAACGGTACGGAATACCTGCCGGCCAGCCAGCGTCAGGTTCGCTACAAGGTCAGCCCGCTGATGATGGCCCATGAAGTGGACTGTGAACTGGCCGGTGATGATGCTCAGGAGATCTGGACCTGCTCGGATGTTATGCGGGTGTATGAAGATGATCTGACGGATACCGCTACCAGCTTTAATGAAATTATGGGTAAGGAGCCGATTTCCGATCCCTTCCACTATCAGGAATGGGACTACCAGATCCAGCTGCACCGGCCGAACTGGGTAACCCTGTATGAGCGCAGAATGCCCAAAGGGGATCCGGAAGAAGTAGAACAGATCCTGGTGGAGCATAAACCCATTGCCCATCGTATCCGGCAGATCATTGACCTGCTGGCACCGGCCGGCGTACAGCGCCAGCGCGGTCTGGAAGACGGGGACGAAGTGGATATCAATGCTGCGGTGGATGCCATGATTGCCATTCGTATGGGAGAACAGCCCAGTCCGCGGATCACCATGCGTAATGTACTTAAAACCCGCGACCTGTCAATTGTAGTACTACTGGATTTATCGGAGTCAACTAATGAGACCATCGGCGAATCAGACAAAACCGTTTTACAACTTACCCGGGAGGCTGCCGCGCTGGTTGCCACGGCAATGGAAGGGATTGGCGATCCTTTTGCCATTCATGGTTTTGCCTCTGATGGCCGTCATGATGTTCAGTATTATCGTTTTAAGGATTTTAACCAGCATTATGATGACGAAGCCAAGGCGCGTTTAGCCGGTATGACCGGCGGCCTGTCCACCCGTATGGGGGCGGCTCTGCGCCATGCCGGACATCATTTGCTCAAACAGCCGGAACGCCGCAAACTGATCCTGCTGGTTACCGACGGTGAACCGGCGGATATTGATGAGCAGGATCCGCAGCATTTACGCCATGACACCAAAAAGGCCGTAGAGGAACTGTACAGCAATGGCGTACTGACCTACTGTCTGACCCTGGATCCCAATGCCGACAGTTATGTAAAACGTATTTTCGGTGAAAGCCACTATACCATTGTGGACCATGTAGACCGTCTGCCCGAACAGCTGCCGTTATTATTCGCCAGTTTAACGGGTTAATATGGCTGTCCGGGGGAGGGTAAATGACCACTCGCATTGAGGATATGCCGGTTTTTGCCGCCAGAGTTCACCAGATAGACGCCGGTTTATATAACCTCTGGCGGCGGGCAAAACTGCATCTGAACTTTCCCCTGCGCCTGGAAATTCCGGATTTTGAGTATATGGTTCTGATCATAGAAAAAGACAGTTGGGTAGTGGTGGATGAAAATAAATATGACCTGCCCATTCTGGCCTGGGTGGACTTTCAGGATAAGGGGCGGGACAGTCTGCACACACCGGTCAAATGCACCCTGAATTATTATCATTATATGGCCAGCAAACTGCGGGAGCCCAGTCTGCATTTTCTGGCCGAAGCATTACAGCAACGATTGAGGTAAAACATAATGCCGCTGGTAGACATGAAGGATATGCTCAACCATGCCTGGCACCATGGTTATGCGGTAGGTGCCTTTGAACTGATTAACCTGGAAATGCTTTCAGCCGTTATGGATGCAGCAGAGCGGGCACGGGCACCGGTGATTCTAAGTGTCGGTGAACATCATTTTGACGATTTTGATGTGCAGCTGCTGATGCCGGCCATAGAAGCAGCTGCAGCAAGGGCACAGGTACCGGTAGCCATTCATTTTGATCATGGTAAAAATATTGACTCGGCTACAGACGGTATCCGCCTGGGCTGCAACAGCATTATGGTGGATGCCTCACACCTGAATTTTTCTGAAAATACCCGGATCACTAAAAACACAGTAGCTATGGCTCATGCCTGCGGTATCAGCGTAGAAGGTGAACTGGGCTATGTACCGCAGGCTGAAGAAAAACAGAGCAAAGCCTCTGATGAACTGGCCTATACCTCTCTGGCAGAGGCAAAAGCCTATGTTGAACGTACCGGAGTGGATTGTCTGGCGGTATCCATCGGTACCGTACACGGCCAAATGAAGGGTAAGCCGAGACTGGACTATCAGCGCCTGAAACAGATTAATGAAGCCCTGAAAATGCCGCTGGTGATTCACGGCGGCAGCGGCCTCTCAGACAGCCAGTACCACCGTTTAATCAGTAACGGCGTTGCTAAAATCAACTGTTTTACCGGTATTTCTGAACTGGCCGCCAGAAAACTCAGAGAAAGCACCCGGGGCACCATCGGTATTAGCTACAGCCAGGTCCAGAATATGAGCAAAGCGGCGATTACCTCTGATGTTGAGAAATATATGCGCCTGTGGGGCGCGGCCGGCCGGGCCGCAGAAGTGCTGTCACAATGCCATATCTGGCAGCCCGTAGAACAGCTGCTGATTTATAAACCCTTTGCAGAACAGGGACTGCCCCTGACCACAGTCTATGAGGTTCAGGCTGTTTTATCCCGTATTTCCGGTGTCAGGGAAGTACAGGTGTCAGAGATTATGGATAATGACAGCCATTATCAGTATGCCTGGATCATTAAGTTCTGTCACCCGGAGGCTGTAAAAGCCTGCCAGACCCACGCTGATTTCCAGTCCTTAAAACGCACACTGTTCAGACCGCTGGAAGATGATACCCTGAACCTGATCCTGCAAAGACTAACACCACGCTCCCCCGAACTGACAGAGGCTCCTTTAAAAGTGGCTTTTTAAGGCCGTTTTTTGTGCTGTTTTCTAATGATATTCCGGAATTGGCTCTCTATCAGGTTTGATGAATTTTTGTTTGGCCTTTTCAGACATTAAGATCGACTGGCTATAATGACTATTCATGATATTCTTATTGAGCAGAACAGGGTTGGAGCTTATAAATTCTTCAAAGCTGTATGAATCCTCAGATATATTCATAAAATGATAGATTGCTAAAATCCATGCGTAGGTGAGTGTTGCATGATATTTTGAAGCATCAACACCAGCATGATTGAGGAAAGATTTTATTCCAGTCCTGAGTATAGAATGGGCTTTGTCCACTCCATATTTACAGATGAGAACATAGGCTATTCTCAGGTGTTCTTTGTGATGAAAGCTTTCAGGGCTGATCAATAGTTTATTAAAATCATCCAGATAAGCTAAATCACTATCTGAAGGTTGATGTTTCATCGGTTTGTCCTCGGATCACTGATGTTTTCAAAATCAACTATATCCCAGCGGCCATTATTGCGATACAGGCGTTTCTTTTTATTCGGATAATCGGCAACATCCTGTGCTAACCTTTGCCCCATCACCAGGCAAATCAATGTTTCTGTACCGGTGTTCTTAAGATCATGTGCAGCAGTATCAGCAGGAAATCCGACAAAATCACCTTTCTCAAATAAATACTCTTCACCTTCTATCGTTAAAGTCCCCTGGCCAGATAAAACATAAATACATTCTTCTTCATGATAATGCTTATGATATTCTGTTGAATCTCTCCCGGGTTCAACATATATAATATGCACACCAATGTTACTTAAACCAACGGCGTCACCTAACGATTTTCTGATACGCCGGGCATTGGGATTAAGAAAGTGAACCCGATTATCACCTTCTATTTTTGCTATCTCGGCGGCTTTTAAAATTAGATTACTTTTAGCCATTTCCCTGAACCTTTATTTTTCAATCAAGATAAGCTGAACCTAAGAAACAATATTAATGTTTGATATTGAAGTTATTTGTAAACAGGAATGTCAATGCCATATTACTGCTTAAATTGTTTATGATTCACTGTAATGAGCATGCATACGTATAATCTTGCCATCTGTACCAAATTGCATGAACTCTCCAGCTTTGACATTGTTCTGATTAATATAGTAAAGAACAAGACTTCTTTCACCATACAGAACATCAAGTACCCTGAATTTCAGATCAGGATAGGCCTGTAAGCCTTTTATAAAATAATCCTTAACCGCTTCAAAACCTTTAACCTCTGGATTTCCCAATAACTTTTCGGCAATGGGTGATACGAGCACTATATCGCTGGCATAATGCTCCATAATTTTATGGATGTCATGAGAATTCCAGGATTTTTCCCATTTAGCAGCAAATTGGTTTGCGGATGATTGATTCATAGTAATTCCTCTATCAGGAAATCGTTTATATATCATAGGCTGATGAGGCAGTTCGGTTGACTCTGACAGAAATAGGTTACCAGAACTGGAAAAACCATGTTTTTGGTAAAATTCAATAAATGGAATTCTTGCGTTTAAAAATATTTCTTTTCCACCATTGTTCTCAGCGATATTGATTAAATGTTTTAATATTATGGAGCCAAATCCCATTTTTTGTTTATCTTCTCTAACAGCCATTTGTGATATTTTATAAACTTCATCCTTAATTTTTGTCAGGCGGCCATAAGCAATAACTGTATCACTTTCAATAACAGCAAAATGCCTGCTATAAGACTCAAACCTGTCTTTCACGACGCTTTCCGGCAACCCATGTTTTTGGAAAAACAGGGAATATCTTAGATTGAATGCCTGAGGATAATATTTATCGCCAGGTTCTATTTCATTGATCATAACCGAATTAGGCATAAGGCTTATCTTACTGGACTCAGGGGAAAGGAGGAAGTCTGTTAATAATAGCAATTTACAGACCCCAATTAAATGCACCCCTGATAAAAGCAGCCTGTTAGGTGACAATTATTCTGGCCGGTTAAGTGGTGAACCAGACTTTTATTTTAATGGGGTGGGTGCCAATAATTAAATAATAATGCCACTTGCTCATCCTTGACAGCATGATGCCTCAGGATTATTACCGTCTTTGATCTCACAACGGCGATGGCTGGGCCAGAATAGATCCCAGATTGCAACGATAACCATTAGAATAAGCCCTGCAAACAGGGTCACCTTAAACCAGGGGTACATGAACCAGGGATAAAGGCTTAATAGCACCAGAGTTGGGCCAGCCATGCCGAGAAGACTGCGATGCCACTGGCGATGACTAAACCAGCCCAGGGCGTTGGCCAGTAGAGCAATCCAGGCAAACAGCGGTATCAATGTTGTCATGAACAGATTTTCCCACTGCGTCAGAAAACCAAGTCCAATTGCTGCTCCCAGACTAGCCAGAGCAGGAAAACACATAGAACATCCCATTGCGGCAACCACACCGCCCAAAGCGCCTGATTTATCACCTATTCGTGTAAAAACGGCAAGGATTTTGTCACCGATACGTTTTAGCCTGACAAGCAGTTTATCTCCAAATAGTTTCACTGTTGCAGTCATGGCAGATAGCGCGGGTAAAACATTTGCAAAAATTGTCGGCCGGCTTATCTGTTCTGCATGTTTATCCTCTGTGTCGGGAGCCGTTTCGTTAAGGATTGCCTGAGAGAGACGTTTGCGTTGAAACCGCTTTTGTGCCACTCCTAACAGCCCTCCGCCCGCTGCTGCCAGAGGTATAATAACCAGGAAAGGAATCATCAAAATCTCCTGTTGTAGTATTTAATATAATTCAAGTCGTTTCACTCACTATGTCTTAGGGGAAATCCTTTAAACAACATTTTCCTGATGGATTACGTGTTTCACAGGCACAGGAATGATCTCTGGTTTTATCAATAACAAAGGTTTTTATAGCTGGATCGAAGCTGACATCTTTATAGCTTACACCAAAACAATAACAAATGATTGACTCAGGTAATTTCGCCTTGATGCCAACTTCAGTACGAAGTTCAGATTGTGTAATAATTGAATTATCCTGCCCAAAATAAACCACTTCACAGCCTGGATCACTGCAAAAATAATAAGCCTGTTTCTTTGCTTCCCAATGCCAGGGCTGCTTAATATGATGCAAAATTGTTGTTTGACTCACTTGTGAGCACAGTGCATTGTTACCTGGACAGGGCTGTTTACGTGGAGCAGAGTTGAGGCTGCATGAAGCTGAAGAACAACAATCAGACATTTTTTTCCTTTAATAAATTTTACAACAGTGACCAGACATGTTTTTTCTGGCATTTTGATAAAGAGCCTGAAGTAATAAGATACGAATTAACCAGACCGTTAATGTGATGATCATAGAGACTAATAATACCATGACTATTTTTATCCATTATTTATGTGTTCTATGGCTATCTATATTTTTCCAAAGTAGGTGGTGTAATAAGTATACAGGCCGTACTATGGTACAGAGTCAAGAATAAACAATAACTTATTGGCTGTTTTGTTGAACAGGCGGGCATGGGATTGAACCATAGGAACAAAATACACAACAATCTCCTGCCCTGGGCTTTAGCAATACACCACAATTTTCGCATTTATAAAACCATTGGCAAGCATCGGTTGGCATTGTTTCGATTTTTTTAAAGCCACATTTAGGGCAGGTAAGCATGGATTCAGGTACTATTTTCTTTATCATCAGAAACTCCTTGTATGGCTGAAGGCTTCAGGAATAAATCTTATATTAGAAGTATAACCTCCGTACTCAGGTACAGAGTCAAGGATGTCTAATAATTTGTTGTAATTATCAGAAAAAATTGATGAGGAACTGCATTCATTGTAATGGTTATTATATAAAAAATTATTTTTTGCGTGGTTTGGCCCGGCTGGTGGCCTGGGCCTGAAGCGGATCATCAGGCCAGTAGTGTTTTTTATACTTGCCACGCAATTCTTTTTTAACCTCGTTATAGGTGTTTTTCCAGAAACTGGCCAGATCCCGGGTAACCTGTATGGGGCGGGAAGCCGGGGATAGCAGATGCAGTAATAGCGGGAAACAGCCTTTTAAAATCGCCGGTGTCTGCTGCAGGCCAAATAATTCCTGCAGGCGGACGGGCAGTATGGGGCTTTGTGGATCGCTGTAATCAATGCGTATATTTGAACCGCTGGGTACCTGAATTTTTTCCGGAGCCAGTTTATCCAGTAACTGCAGTTGCTCCCAGCTGATCAGGCTACAGAAGATATTAAATAGATCCAGTTTTTGTAATTGCTTAAGGCTGGTTTCATTGCTTAAGTATGGCTGTAGCCAGTCCTGAAGATGGTTAATTAAATATTCATCCGATAAATTTGGCAGTTCAATGTGTTTTAAAACAGACTGACATGCAGTATCTGACTGTTTACGGGTATTAATAAATTCGACCCGCTGTTTTAAATTCAACGCTGCGGTTGACCAGGTTAGACACTTTAGTCCCATATTTTTAACGGCTTCAAATAAAACGGGAAAAGCCTGTTCCGGTTTGATGTGCTCAGCGGCCTGTTTTTCCAGCAGCAGCTGATCCAGATAATAAGCGGTCAGTGCTTCCACTTTTTGCTGCTCACTGTTCCAGGACAGGCTATTCTGTCTGCGGATCTGTTCTGCAAAAAAATATTCAATATGGGCTTTATCAATGGCCGCAGCCAGAAAAATACGAGCTTCTTTCTGCCGGCCATAAGAGCGGGCATTTAAAGAGGCAACAGCCAGGTAAGGCTCACTGGATAGAGAATCAGGTTCATTAAAACAGGCACCATTACCATTGGCCAGTAAGTAACGTTGTTCCCTGGTGTTGTTATTGCGCCGTTGGGCAATACGATCAGGATAGGCAAAGGCGGTCAGAACCGCTGTAAATTCTGTTTGAGTAATGTTATCCAGTAATTCTTTATCGGTATTGTTCCTAACAA
>JALUZF010000260.1 GCA_027012135.1 Gammaproteobacteria bacterium | reverse complement strand
CACTGGAAGAGCCCGGTGCGCTGGAAGAAGCAGCAATGGCTGACCCCAGGCTGTCTCCCATAGCCGATGAAAAACCGGCCAGGTTAGCAGCATTCCAGTAATAGCCGTTATACCAGCGTGGACGGTATTGCGGATCGCTTTGTTCCAGTTTGCTGAATACCCGGCTGAAACGCCGGCTCCACTGAGTTTCTACATCCAGAGCCAGGGCATAGGGCAGGTAGCGCTCAAATAGTTCTGGTGTTTTTTCAGGCCTGTGTTTAAACTGCAGTTCCTCTTTTTCGGCAACACTTAAGTACAGTTTAAAGCCTTCAATTTTATCCAGCAGTTTACGTCCCAGCAGGGTGGGGGCTTTCATCCATTGATAGAAAAAAACATGGGTGAGAATAACCAGCACAAAAACCAGCAACAGACCGGTTCCGCTACTTTCCCATAATTTATACAGAACAAACAGTTCAGCAGCAACAAATGGAGCAGCAAAGAAGGTCATAAATACCGCGGGTATCACTTCATACAATCGCTGGATAGAGCGCCAGAGGGTAAAAGCACGATAACTTAAAACCAGAGTACCAATAGACCAGAAACTTAACCACAGGATCAGAAAACCACTGAGTTCTCGTTCAGCATCCGAGTCAATAGAATAGACAGTGAGCAATAGAGTAATAAGGCTGATTAATAAGCCGGGTAGCTGATAAAGCAGATTGGTTCTGAAATATTTTTTTTCATAATCCCGTTTAAGCACTTTTTTGTGACTGTCTTTTGCCTTACCGATAACTTTATGGTTGCTTTGTTTCAGGGTAATACGGTCTCTCTGAGAAAATAGCTCCTGGGCAATAACGGCTTCCCCAGTGGAAAGATTATTTAGCTTATCCGTCTGAGCTTTTTGTTCATTTTTTTGCACAATAAACTGTTTGTTTTCAGCGTCTTCAATGTTTATAAAACCTTTAACGGCCATACTGACCAGGGCTGTAGCAAAGGTTTTGTTGTCATAACCCATCCTGGAAACAAATCGAATGGAGGCCGGAGAATGACCTTTAGGTGGCTGGTAACGGGGATAAATAACCCCTTTTTGCGGATCTCTGCCGACTTTGTTCCAGACCAAGAAAAAATACAGCCATAACAGGCTTAAGCCGCCCAGCCCCACCAGCAGATTTTTATTGTCCTGTATAAACCACAGGCGTTTCTGGGCAGCAGATGGTTCTGTTACAAAGCCTTTAGGCCAGTCTACTACAATGGTCAGTCCTTCACCGGGCAATAATATGCCAGTGGATTCAAATAACAGCCGGTTATTTTCAATAGTGGAAACTTCAAAGTTCTTGCCCCGGGCTCCGCTGATACCGGTATAGGCATCACTTTGAGTCTGTTCTATATTCACACCGGGCGGTAACTGTATGGTAGCGCTGGCATACTCAATAGGAAAGGCCCAGCCGTTACCGGTAACATTCCAGTATAGTTCGTCGTACTGTTTAAAAAAGCCCAGCTGGCGGGTTGTGTAA
>JALUZF010000259.1 GCA_027012135.1 Gammaproteobacteria bacterium | reverse complement strand
AAAAAGATAGAGTTCAAGGTACAGAGTAAAGTAGTCATAAAATATTATAAAAACAACTCCAAAGCACACAAAAAAGGGGACTTACGACTATTTGAAGTGAAAAAGAAATCGACTAAATTCACTAAAGTTATGAGCTTTTTAGCTAGATATGGATATATTGGAATTGCCAAAAAGATAGCAAATGATTTAAAAAACAACAAATATAAAGATGATGCCAAAAAAGATATTTTTTACAAAAATGTTTCATATTTTCTAAATAAGTATGGAGAAGATAGACTATTAAAATTAGCTTTTCAAAAGAGAGTTAATGTCTTTTATAGATACAATAAAAATCAACATCAGTTTACCTCACTATCTTTTACAACTCAAAGTAGAATTAAGCATAAAATCGTCAATAAAAATAAAAATAGAGATAGTAAAATTGATAGTTTTATCTCTGTTGGTGGATATAAAAAAGATGATGAAAAGACCAAAGGAGGAGTAAGTAAAAAATATAGAATAGATATACCTACTAAAACAGACCAATCATATCATCTAAATCTAAACGATTATAGCCAAGTCTATACAATGCAATTTGAAGAGAATAGATTAAAAAGAGTCAATTTAAGTATAAAAATAGATAAAAAAAGACCAATAGCCAATAATATAATTTTTAAGAAGCCCAATAGAAACCGAAATAAGAGAGTAAAATTAAATAGAGATAAAATTTTAGGAGTTGATATAAATATTAAAAATAATCTATTTGCAACTTCTGATGAGAATATAAATATAGATTATGATAGAAATCTCTTTAATGATTTTGTTAAATTTCTAAAAAAATTGGATAAAAGAGATAAAAATGAAGAGGGTAAAACTCAAAAATTAGGTAAAAGATACAAAAAAGCATATAAAAGATGGCAAAATCGAATATCTAATATGGTTATTGAGTCAACTGTAGAGTTAATTAAACAAGCCAAAGAGAGAGGATATAACCATTTAGTTTTAGAAGATTTAGAGTTAATAAGCAAACTAAGAAGTAATAACCAAGAGTTTGATATTAATAATGGCAGATTGATAAAACTTTTAAATCTCTCATCAATTAAAAATAGAATTATAAATATTGCTCATAGACACCAAATTAATATATCATTTGTTCACCCTGAATATACAAGCCAAACTTGTAATAGTTGTGGGTGCATTAGTAGAAAAAATAGAAAAACACAAGAGAATTTTAAGTGCATTAAGTGTGGTCACTTAGATAATGCAGATTTTAATTCAGCTTGTAATATTAGAGATAGACTTCTCTTAGATGTTCTAAGAGACAAATTTTTAAATATTAATAGTTTCTCAGAATATAAAACTAAAGATTTAAAAAAAGAATCTATAAAATATATTCTTGAAAACTATTACAGGGTTGCCTAACTATAATTTTTTTTTATAATTAATTATAGTTACAGCTAGTGGATTGTCTGTTTTGTGCTAGTTTTGGTGACTCTTAGGTAAAATATAGATTTTATAG
>JALUZF010000258.1 GCA_027012135.1 Gammaproteobacteria bacterium | reverse complement strand
GTTTACATAATTTAACCCGCTTCAAACGCGGCTGTGTAGCGACCATCGGTAATTTTGACGGCGTACACAGCGGGCATCAGCATATACTGACACAATTGCAGGAAAAAGCCCGGGTTTTTAATTTACCTTCTCTGGTCATTACCTTTGAGCCGCAGCCGCAGGAATTTTTTGCCCCGGAACAAGCACCTGCTCGCCTGACCCGCTTTCGGGATAAGGCAGAGCTGATTGCAGACTGTGGTATTGACAGGCTGCTGGTGATTCATTTTAACCACGCTTTTGCTCAAATCACAGCAGATGATTTTGTTGAGCAGATCCTGGTGGCACAACTGGGGATTAAATATCTTCAGGTCGGTGATGATTTTCAGTTTGGCAAAGGCCGCAGCGGTAATTTTGATACCCTGGTAAACAGCGGCAGACAATCCGGCTTTGAGGTGGAAAATACTCCGACCTTTGCCATGTTTGGTGAGCGTGTCAGCAGTACCCGGGTTCGCCAGGCCCTTGAAGCCGGAGATCTGGAGCTGACCCGGGCTTTATTAAAACGGCCTTACTGGATGTCAGGTCATATACAGCATGGTGATAAACGCGGCAGAACCATAGGTTTTCCAACGGCCAATGTGCCTTTGCATAGGGCAACACCGGCAGTGTCCGGCGTTTTTGCCGTACGGCTCTGGGGACAGGAGCCAGGTGTTTGTAAAAGCCTGATTGAAGGTAATGAACAAAATGGTAATTCCGGTCGGCAGGGTATTAACGGCATTGCCAATATCGGTTACCGGCCTACTGTGGATGGCAAAAAAGGCCTGCTCGAAGTCCACCTGTTTGATTTTGATGGGGATTTATACGGCAAGCTGGTGCATGTGGATTTTCTGCATAAAATCCGCGAAGAAATGAAATTTGATTCATTTGAAACGCTTAAACAGCAGATTTTAAATGATGTGGTTGAAGCAAAAAATTATTTTGCTTCTGAATAATCCCGAAATAAAAGCGAGACAATTGTGAGCAAGCAAAATATCTATAAAGATACTTTGAATTTACCCAAAACCAAATTTGCCATGAAGGCTAATCTGGCTCAGCGTGAGCCCAATATGCTTAAGCAATGGGAAGACAGCGGTATTTACCAGAAATTGCGTGCCAAAGCGGCCGGCCGACCTAAATTTATTCTGCATGACGGCCCTCCCTATGCCAATGGCGATATTCATATCGGCCATGCGGTGAACAAGATCCTTAAAGATATTATTATCAAGTCCCAGACCCTGGGCGGTTATGATGCGCCTTATATCCCCGGCTGGGACTGTCATGGTCTGCCGATTGAACTGAATGTCGAGAAAAAACTGGGTAAGGCCGGTGTCAGGGTGGATGAAAAAACCTTCCGTAACGGCTGTCGTGAATATGCCGCCAAACAGGTGGCTGGACAGAAAGCCGATTTTATACGTCTGGGTGTTATGGGGGACTGGGATAATCCATATCTGACCATGAACTATGACTTTGAAGCCAATATTATCCGTACCCTGGGTAAAATTATTGATAAGGGCCATCTGCATAAAGGCTCCAAGCCGGTACACTGGTGTACTGACTGCGGTTCCGCCCTGGCCGAGGCCGAAGTCGAATACGAAGATAAAACCTCTCCGGCCATTGATGTGCGCTTTACGGCTGTGGACAAACCAGCGGTACTGGCTGTCTTTAATGCCAGTGATGATTCGGATAAACCACTTAATGCCGTGATCTGGACCACTACCCCCTGGACTCTGCCGGCCAATCAGGCGGTCGCCCTGCACCCGGATTTTGATTATGTACTGGTGGATACCGGTTCAGAACTGTTGATCCTGGCGGAAGATCTGTATCAATCTGCACTGCAGCGATACGGGGTAGAACAGTCAGAAGTGGCAGGGCGCTGTAAGGGCTATCAGCTGGAAAACCAGTTATTGCAGCATCCTTTCTATGACCGTCAGGTGCCTGTGATTCTGGGTGATCATGTGACCGCTGATTCCGGTACGGGCGCGGTGCATACCGCTCCGGGGCATGGTCAGGAAGACTATGTAGTGGGCATGAAGTATAACCTGGAAGTGGATAACCCGGTGGGGCCTAATGGCTGTTTTGTCAGCGGTACGCCGTTATTTGAAGGCCAGCATGTATTCAGGGCTAATCCACTGGTACTGGACGTGCTCAAAGAAAAAGGTGCTTTACTGCATCAGGAAGATCTGTTTCACAGCTATCCTCACTGCTGGCGTCATAAGACACCCATTATTTTCCGGGCTACCCCGCAGTGGTTTATCAGTATGGATCAAAATGGTCTGCGTAAGCTGGCTCTGGATGCGGTTAAACACACCACCTGGCTGCCCGAGTGGGGACAGGCACGTATTGAGGGCATGCTGGAAAACCGGCCCGACTGGTGTATTTCCCGGCAGCGTACCTGGGGCGTACCCATTGCCCTGTTTGTGCATAACGAAACCCAGGAGCTGCACCCGGACACCCACGCATTAATTGAAACAGTCGCGCAAAAAGTTGAACAGGAAGGCATTGATGCCTGGTTTGAACTGGAGCCTGCAGAATTACTGGGTGATGATGCGCAGAACTATACCAAAGTAAGTGACACCCTGGATGTCTGGTTTGACTCCGGTGTTACCCATGCCTGTGTGATTAAGCAGCGGGAAGAACTGCAGTTCCCGGCGGATCTGTACCTGGAAGGTTCGGATCAGCATCGCGGCTGGTTCCAGTCGTCATTACTCAGCTCCGTAGCGGTTAATGATGTGGCCCCTTATAAGGAAGTGCTGACCCATGGCTTTGTGGTGGATGCCCAGGGCAAGAAAATGTCCAAATCCAGAGGCAATGTAGTGGCACCACAGAAGATCATGAAAACCCTGGGGGCGGATATTCTGCGCTTATGGGTGTCTTCTACTGATTATACCGGGGAAGTCAGTGTTTCGGACGAGATTTTAAAACGCACCGCCGATGCCTATCGCCGTATCCGTAATACTGCCCGTTTTATGCTGGCTAATATGGATGGCTTTGATCCGGCGCAAAACTGCCTGAATGTTGAGCAAATGCTGCCGCTGGATCGCTGGATTGTGGTCAAGGCTGAATTTTTACAGCAGGAGATTATTGGAGCTTATGAGCAGTACGATTTCCACCAGGTGTATCAGAAAGTGCATAACTTCTGCGCCATGGATCTGGGGGCTTTTTACCTGGATGTGATTAAAGACCGTCAGTACACCACCCAGCCAGACAGTATTGCACGGCGTTCCGCACAGACGGCGCTGTACCATATTGTAGAAGCCATGACCCGCTGGATTGCACCCATCCTCAGCTTTACCGCAGAAGAACTCTGGGGCTTTATCCCCGGTGAGCGGGATGAGTCGGTATTTTTTGAAAGCTGGTATGCCTTCCCGCCTGAAATTCAGGAGGAAATGGACGATGCCTTCTGGCAAAAAGTGCTGGCCGTTCGGGTTGCCTGCAGTAAGGAAATGGAAAAACTGCGGGTGGATAAAACCATTGGTTCTTCACTGGATGCTGAAGTGGATCTGTATTGTGATAATAAGCTGCTGGCAAACCTGGAAAAACTGGAAGATGAACTGCGTTTTGTCCTGATCACCTCCTATGCCCAACTGTATAAACTGGCCGATAAGCCAGCCGATGCTATAGATGCAGAAGATGTCAGTGGCCTGGCACTGGTGGTCAAAGCCTCGGAATACCCTAAATGTGTCCGCTGCTGGCATCACCGTGAAGATGTGGGTGCAAATGCTGAGCATCCTGAACTGTGCGGTCGCTGCGTAGAAAATGTGGCCGGAGAAGGTGAAGTCAGACATTATGCCTGATCCAGGAAATGTCCAGGGAACCGGGCTGAAGTGGCTCTGGCTGACGGCTCTGGTGATTGTCCTTGACCTGGGCAGTAAAGCAGCCGCCAGTACTTATTTCCAGTTATATGAAATCCAGCCGGTGATCCCCGGCTGGTTTAATCTGACCCTGGCCCACAACAATGGCGCTGCTTTCAGTTTTCTGGCTAATGAATCAGGCTGGCAGCGCTGGTTTTTTGCCCTGGTAGCAATTGTTGTCAGCACTATTATCTTTTTCTGGCTAAAAAAACTGCAGCCCCATGAACGCTGGCTGGCCATTGCCCTGTCCTTAATATTAGGCGGTGCCCTGGGCAACCTGTGGGATCGCCTGACCTTAGGCTATGTAGTGGATTTTCTCGATTTTTACTATCAAAGCGACACGAAAACCATCCACTGGCCGGCTTTTAATATTGCCGATACCGCTATTAGTATAGGGGCGGTTATGATGGTGATTGATGCTTTTAGGAATAATAGCGCTGAGCGTTGAGAGTTGAGCGCTGAGAAAAAGCCAGAGCAAAATAAAAATCTTTATATGCTTTTGCTCTTTCTCAGCGCTCAACTCTCAGCGCTCAATTACCAGGACTCAGAACTATGAACAACCCCCCCTCACCCCAGGTAACCCCCGACTCAACAGTAATCCTCCATTTCAGCCTGACTCTGGCCGACGGCAGCCCAGTGGATGGTACTCAGGATGGTGAACCCATGACCTTTACTCTGGGTGACGGTACTATGATCCGGGCCTTTGAAGAAGTGTTAATCGGTTTAAGTCCCGGCGATAAACAACAGGTCAGTCTGGAACCCAGAGAAACTTTTGGTTTCCCCAGTGAGGAGAATCAGCACTGGATAAATAAGGTGGATTTTGATCCGGATATGGCGCTGGAGGAAGGTCAGTTAATAGAATTTTCCACCCCGGCAGGTGATCAGCTGCCGGGCGTAGTACTGGAAATTACCGATGATAAAGTCCTGGTTGACTTTAATCATCCCTTAGCCGGTCATGAAGTAATATTCTCAGTGGAAGTGGTTGATATTAAATAGTCTCTATTTCAAGAAAGTAATTTCCATTCATTCAGTCCCACGGGTTCTTCAGGATCAATATATTCAATAACCTTACCTTTTAATAATTCCAGAGGAGAGGATTCCTTCGCCTGAGATTCTGAAACTCCAAATAAAAAAGGCGTTAATATGAATTAACGCCTTTTTACCACTATACTGTGTATCCAGTTCCTTTTTCAGATCACATCTGCATATCCATAAACAGAGACAGTAATCTCACACAGTCTTTTCCTTTAACTGAATCAGCCTGTTCCCTCATTCCTGTTCCAGTGAGAAATAGTATAAAATGCAGCCTGAAAGAAAAATATCAGAATAACAACAATCCCGGTGTAAGAAAACACCTGGATTTCTTATCAGAAAATACCTACAAAATAAACATTCTGATTTAAACTATTAGCTGAACGCTTTTTACCGAGGACTCAAAATGCAACTAAAACTAGCCAACCCCCGAGGATTTTGCGCCGGTGTAGACCGCGCCATAGAAATTGTTGAACGGGCACTGACTCTCTTTGGTGCCCCCATTTATGTCCGTCATGAAGTGGTACATAACCGTGCAGTGGTTAAGTCACTTAAAAACCGGGGTGCAGTGTTTGTCGAAGAACTGTCTGATGTACCAGATGGATGCATTGTCATTTTTAGTGCCCATGGGGTATCAAAAGCCGTTAAGGATGAAGCAGACAACCGGGATGTTAAAGTCTTCGATGCTACCTGTCCCCTGGTGACTAAAGTACACCTTGAAGTCAGCCGTTACAGTAAGGAAGGCCGGGAATGCGTTTTAATTGGCCATACCGGGCATCCGGAAGTGGAAGGTACCATGGGACAGTATGATAATAACAACGGTGGGGCTATCTACCTGGTTGAAACACCTCGGGATGTTGAAAAACTTCAGATTAATAATCCGGATAAACTGGCTTATGTCAGTCAGACCACCTTATCCATGGATGATACCGCTGATGTTATTGATGCCTTAAAAGCCCGCTTCCCAAAAATAATAGGCCCCAGAAAAAATGATATCTGCTATGCCACTCAGAGTCGTCAGGATGCAGTAAAAAATCTTGCCCAAAATTGTGAGTTGGTGTTGGTTGTGGGTTCCCCAAATAGTTCCAATTCCAATCGTCTGCGGGAAGTTGCTGAGCGTCAGGGAGCTAAAGCTTATCTGATTGATAATGCCTCAGAAATCCAGTCGCGCTGGCTGGAGAAATGTCACAATATCGGAGTGACAGCAGGCGCATCAGCACCGGAGTATCTGGTGAAAAATGTAATAGAAGTTCTTATTAAAATGGGAATAGATGAGCACTATATAGAAACGGGTACAGAAGAACAGGTGGTATTTTCATTACCTGTGGAGTTGCAGTAAGAAATATTCACATTTTGTTAACGTGTTCACACAAAAAATTAAACAATTACCGCTTATCAGGAAGTTTAATGCACTAATCTTATTAACAATGACATATACAGGCAGTAGGAGTATAAATAAAGCATGAAAAAAAATAGTGGTTATACAATTGTTGAACTAATGGCAGTGGTAGCGGTAATAGGGATATTATCCGCGATTGCCTTTTCTTCATTTCAATATCTGGTGGTTACTAATAATTCAGCAGAGTTATTGAACAAATTAAAAAGTCATGTGAATTTAGCCAGAGCTGAAGCAATAAGACGAAATACCAGTGTTTCCATTTGTGCTACAAATAATCCAAATCAGGCGGATAATCCAGCAACACCATTGCCCGCCTGTAATGGTACAGCTGTCTGGACTGCAGGCTGGATTGTATTTGTTGATAATAATGGAAATGGAAGCCGTGATGCAGCAGAGATATTACTGACAACAGGAGCTGGTGTAAAAGATCAGTCAGCGTTCATTGCTAATAATATTAATGCCATTGTTGTTAATACCCGAGGTTTTCCAGGAAGTAAAACATTTACTTTTACCCCTTCAAACTGTAAAGGTAATCAAAAACTCAATGTTACACTGACCACAAGTGGTGACATTACAAAAACGAATACGGCATGTCCCTGATAGCACGGGTAGGATAGGGTTAATAAGAATGATTAAATTGAATTTAAATGTTCAGCAAGGTGTCACAATGATAGAAGTTCTGGTGACCATAATAATTCTGGCGGTCGGCTTATTAGGGCTGGCCGCCATGCAGGCACAAAGCCTGAAGTTTAATACTGAGGCAGAATTTTATAGTAAAGCAGTTTTTGCCAGTAATGATCTGGTTGGCCGAATTCGGGCAGACAGAACAAATCTTGCCAGCTACATGAAAGCGTCTGGTGCCAGTTTCCCGACAGGTACTACCTGGCTGGATAACTGGGGGACCCTGGTCAGTAATATTTTGCCGGTTGATGCCGCTATGTTAACGAATCAGGTATTTATATGCATGACGACAGGTGTTGATGGAGATTCAAACGGTGATGGTGTGGCTGATACAGCTCAGACCCGGCAGGGAAATGGTAATGCAACGACCTGTCCTAATGTCAACGTTGCCGGAGAACTGGATCGTACAGAATGTAATGGCGGCTCATTAGTTTTAATTCGTTTAGCCTGGGCAAAACCCAGACCAGCATTTTCAGATTTAAATGGTGATTCCGTTGTGAATGATAAAGATACTTTTCCATGTACATCCTATAATGCTGTATTTAATCCATAATCATCTGTTGAATGAATAATATAAAAAAACAAGGTACAGAAAATGCTCCCTGAAAAGAAAATAAATAAATTAAGTAAGGGCTTTACAATGGTTGAATTAATGGTAGCCCTTGTCATTGGTGTCGTTCTTGTTGGGGCTGCAATTCAGATATATCTTAGTAATAAACAGGCGTTTCGTTTTCAGCAGGGACAGGGAACTGTACAGGAAAATTTACGATATGCGCAATATTTTTTAAATAATGAATTACAAAAGGCTGGTTTTCTACCTGTTGCTTCTGATTCAACAGTACAGATCTATGGAAATCAGGCTGCATCGGGTGCCTGTCCAGCATTTGCAAATGGTCAGATTGTAGTGCCTGACACTGCAGGGACGGGTATCTGTTATCGCTATCAGGAAAATAATGCCAGTGTTTTGGGAGCCGGTATTCGTGACTGTCTTGGGAATCTCATTACAGCTGGTAACATGATAACTTCAAGAATTTTTGTGACAAACAACCAGCTATCCTGTTCCGTTCTTTCAGGGGGGGCTGCAACAGGAACAACCGTTCTTGTCGATGGTATTTCCAATATGCAGGTGTCCTACGGTAATGATATTCAGGGCAGTAGTGGCGGGCCTCCGGATAAAATTGTAGACAGTTATACAGCAGCGCCTACAGCAGCATCGGACGGATACTTTTACACGGTTAGTTTGCAGATTTCATTAGTTGCTAAAAGTACCACGTCTGCCAGTAATATTGTAACAGCCAATCAGACCTATGCTTTCCCTGCAGATAGTACAACAACAGTGACTGCACCTGATCGTGAATACTATTCATCAACAACCATGACGGTTGTTGTTAAGAATATGGCACAGTAATTTCATTTAATTAAATACTATTAATTATTTCTGGAATAAATGTATGTTAAAAGCAAAATATAAACAACATGGAGCAGCCTTATTTGTAAGTCTTATGATGTTATTAATTCTTACTATTGTTGCTATCAGTGCTATGAAATCATCCATGATGGAAGTTCGTATGGCAGATAATTTTTATAAAAGAATTCTGGCTGATGAAGGGGCAGAAACCGCTATCAGGGTTTCAGAAAACTGGCTTGCCGCCCAGGATGAAAATGACCCTCAGCCATATTCCGATCCAAGCGTTGCGCCAGCCTATTGTACAAATTGCAATTATGCGACGCAGTCATGGGAATGGTTTGCAGATCCCATTGGTGATCTTAATGGAGATGGAAACCCGGATGTCGGTACAGGTTCACAGACAGCCGGAGCAGAAGGACTGCATAGCAGTCTGCCTGCAACTTCCCAAATGGCGACCGTTACACGGGGCAGCTCATCTGTAACGGCAACACTGGCAACTCAACCGGTATATATATTGTCGTATAATGGTTTTGATCTGCCGGATTCTAACGGTAATGTTAAGGTTCTTGATCCTGATTTAAGAACCAAGCATATTGGACCTCATTATTATATAACGGTTGCTGCCGCACAGGATATATCGGGTGATTCTCACTCGGTAAAACAGGCAAGCGCAGTTGTGAATAACTAGTCGGATAAAGCAACACAGGAGTATATATATGAACACTCGAGTAAAAACATTATTGTTGTCCTGTATTGGAGCAATAACACTTGGTATCTCAATGGTTGTTAGTGCCGACTATAATCTATCTGAAGAGCCTATCTCACTTAAAGTTGGGGTAAATCCTAATATTTTCCTGACTTTTGATGATTCCGGCAGTATGTCCTGGATGCATGTGCCTGATAATCTGGCAACCACTTCTACAATTAGAAATTCCAGGCGTTATAAATCCTCAGCTTTTAATCCTATGTATTATAATCCAATGGTTACCTATGAAATTCCAAGAGATAAAAATGGTAACTTATATACTACCAGTTTCACTTCAGCGGAATTGAATGGTTATAAACCAACAAGCTCAGGTAATCGTATCAATCTTTCTAATTATTATCGTCCGGGTTGTTTTTTCAATGCTCATAATAATTCCAAGTCAGGCTATTATGATTCAAATCCTTCAGCCCCAGGTTGGTCATCCTGTGGTAACTGGTACGTTAATCATCCATCAGCGGATGTAAATGCTATCAACGGTACCAATGATAAATGGAGAAAAGGTAAGGCTTATTATTACGACTTTGATGCAAGCAATGCGGGATGTAATGGAACTACCGGTGATGATGATTGTTATGATCTGGTTATTGTAGGTTCAAATACAGGTAAAGACAGGAATGGTGATGGTACAGTTTCATCATCTGAAGCGGATGAAAGACAGAACTTTGCCAACTGGTTTTCTTTTTATCGTAACCGAACTCTGGCAGCACAAAGTGCTGCTATGCTCTCATTTAGAACACTTTCACAGGATGTAAGGGTGTCATGGCATGCGTTGACGCGCTGTAAGTATTTTAATACTTCCTGTAAAGATCAGAATGGGACTGTTTATGATAACCGTATTAAAACATTTTCTGGTACTCACAGGGATAACTTTTTTGACTGGATGTCTCGGGTTCCTGATTATCAGGGCTCAACACCATTAAGAACGGCTTTTATTCGCGTTGGTGAAGAATTGAAAAAAACAGGCGTTAATAGTCCTTATGCAAAAGAGCCCGGTGTGACGACATCTCCGGAATATGCCTGTCGTGCCAGCTATCATATAGCTATGACAGACGGTGTATGGAACACAGATTCTGTCAGTATTGGCAATGTTGACAATACTGATCAATTTAGTACCAGTATTGTTATGCCTGGCGGTAACGATTATGACAGAACAGAAGCCTATGCTAATGTATTTAAGGATTCTGCCAGCAATACTTTATCAGATATTGCCTTTAAATACTGGATGACAGATGCAAGGACTGATATTAATAATGAATTGTCTCCCTATATTATTGAGCCTAACTCTTCCGATGCTGATGCAGAATACTGGAATCCAAAAAATGATCCAGCTACCTGGCAGCATCTGGTTAACTTTACTGTAGGCTTCGGCCTGGGAACTTTTTTAACTAATCCAAAATATGGCGATCATACTTTTGATGCAATCAATGGCGATTATGATGATTTAGTGAATGGAACCAAGACCTGGCCGTCTGCATCTTCAAATAGTAACAATAATCCATATGATTTGTGGCATGCGGCTATTAACAGTCGGGGTGAGTTTTTCAGTGCAGATAATCCTAATGATCTAGTGGAGGCATTTGATACTATTTTATCAAGAATTGCTGCACGCCAGGGCTCTATCTCTGCACCTGCGGCTAATGCATTTACTCTGAATACCCTGGATGGCATATACAGCGCTTATTATGATAGTAGTGAGTGGACAGGACGTCTGGTTAAAACCGATGTCACCATTGTTTCCGGAAATATTCTAATAGGTACTCAGGCGTGGGATGCTCAGGCATTACTGGATAATAAAACCTATACTTCTCGTAATATTAAGTTTAATTCAGGTACCGGAACAAACCCAAATCTGGTTGTTTTTAACTGGAGTAATATACAAACCGATACTATCAAGCAGGGATTGCTGGATATTAATCCGGATACTTTATCGACTGATGGTCGAGCAGAAGATCGGGTTAATTATATTAGAGGCGACAGAACCAATGAAAATAATACTAATAACTTTAGAGTACGTTCTCATCTTTTAGGTGACATTGTCCATTCATCACCTATATTTATTGGTGCACCATCTCTGTATGAGTTAGATACACTTGGGGGTAACTATAATAATTTTAAACAAACCTGGGCAAATAGGGATGAGCTAATATATGTTGGAAGCAATGACGGTATGATACATGCTTTTAGAGCCGACAATGGACAGGAACAATTTGCTTTTATTCCATCAGTGCTGTTCACTAAAATTGGTCGCCTGACTGATCCGGGATACAGTCATACTTATTTTGTGGATGGGCGTATGACTAGTACCGATGTGTATATTGATCATGATCGTAATTCAACTACTCCAAAAGAATGGCGTACGGTGTTGGTTGGCACCTTCAGAGGTGGTGCTCAGGGCATGTTTGCGCTTGATGTAACCGATCCTTCCAATATAAATTTACTTTGGGAAATTGACGACAGTATGGATAATGAACTGGGGTATTTGTATGGAAAACCTCAGATTGCCCGTTTGCATAATGGAGACTGGGGCGTGGTTATAGGTAATGGTATTAATAATACTGAATCCGATGCCAATATAAGCGGTACAGGTAATGCAGTTGTTTATGTGGTGGATTTAGCAACCGGTCTGTTAGTAGAAAAATTTGATACCGGTGCTGGTACTCTGTCATCTCGTCCAAACGGAATATTAACTCCTACTTTGGTTGACAAAAATGGTGACCTGATAACCGATTATGTTTATGCCGGTGATCTGCAGGGCAATGTCTGGCGTTTTGATTTTACCTCGATTAGAACTCTGCCATCAACTTATACCAATCCCACTGCAAAAAGTGCTACCAAAATCTATCAGGCAAAAGATTACAGCGGTACACTTCAGCCCATTACGGCTAAGCTATCAGTAACTCCTCATAATTCAGGAATAGGTTTTATTATTCTATTTGGCACAGGTAAGTATTTTGAAACAACAGATGCATCAATTGATACAAGCAATATCCAGAGTGTCTATGGGGTTCTCGATCCTTTTACTTCTTCCGGTAATGCTTTTTCTGCGACTTATAATGATGGTACTGCTCTGGCTGCCATTGATCGCGAAGATTTACAGGAACAGACTATGGAAAAGGTACGTATAGGAGTATCTGTTGGAAATGGTCAGACGGGTGATATTAAAGAGTTTTCCAAACACCCTTTCTGCTGGGTTGGAGATAGTAATTGCCCAAGTAATGTAAAAAACAGTACAACGGCAGTCTCACCAGCAACTAATGCAAAAAATCCACGAAAGCGGTATGGCTGGTATATTGATTTTATAGATAACCGCATTATAAGTTGTACTGACAACCAGGCTACCAGTATCGATAACTGCTATAACGGTACAGCCAGTGGAACGGCTTCAGGGGAAATCAGTGTTTCTGATTTTGCAATTAGAAACAATATCCTTTTTTTCCAGACGAAGATACCTAATGAGGACCCCTGTAAAGTAGGAGCGGATCATTGGCTATATGCACTTTTTGCTCAAACAGGAGCCAGTCCGCTTAATGATGTCTTTGATGTGAATTTTGATGGTGTCGTTGACTCAAATGACAGAGCAACTACCGATCCTTATATAGTCAGTGCAGTGAAAATAACCGGCACAGAAGGTTCTGAAGATGCACCTACTATGGTAGGCGATCAGGTTATCATTAATACCTCCAGCGGGACGCCTCGGGTTATGAAAGCTAATTATGGACGTGGCTATGGTGGTAGGAAATCCTGGATACAGTTACGTTAATCATCTTAGGTACAGCTAGTCGGACTTTTCCGATTAGCTGTAAACAAAATTAAGATAAACCTGGAGGATATTTAAATGTTATTTTCTTTTTCCCGATATTATATTTTGCTTTTTCTATTTATTTCGCCTTTGCTTTATGCACAAAGCTTTGATGGAATAGGAATTGTTAATAAAGTTATAGCTGAAGAGGGGATCGTTGTTGTTAATGAAACAAAGTTTTTTCTATCAACGAATGTCTATGATTCTTCTAATGATAATGGCCAACCCGCTATAAATGTATTAAAAAAGGGTACTGAGATTGGTTTTTCCGGGGTTGAATCTACGCCATATGACAGAATTACTTCTGTTAATATTCATAAACAGCCTGAATAATCGTGTAATAACTAAAACAAACTTAATGGTAGATATATGATAAAGCTTAGTAAGGGTTTTACTTTAATGGAGCTAATGATTGTGGTCGTTATTATCAGTACTCTGGTTGCTATAGCAATTCCTGCTTATAATAATTACGACTTAAAGGCAAGACGTGCAGCTGCTAAAACAGCACTGACTGGATTTTCAGCCGCCATGGAATCATGGTATGCTCAGGCCCATACCTATCAGGGAGCTGCTGTGGGTGGTGCAAATACGGGAAGTCCTGCTATCTATGAGCAGGTGGTACCGAAAGATGCAACGGGCACCCGGGTTTTTTATAATTTAAATATTTCAACCTCCAGTGTTTCCGGTTATACCCTTCAGGCTGTGCGTACAAATAGAATGGCATCTGATGCCTGTGGTGATTTTACGTTAAATAATCTGGGCACAAAAGGACTGGCAAACAATACTAAAAGTATTGCTGACTGCTGGTAACTAATTTTTAATCTATATGAAGTCAGTAATTATTATTGGTGCCGGAATTATAGGCATGTTAACTGCCCGCCTGTTGAGCAAAGCAGGTATCTCTGTAACTATAATTGAGCAGGGCTATGCCGGCAAGGAGTCTTCCTGGGCCGGTGGGGGTATTATCTCTCCCTTATACCCCTGGCGTTATTCTGATCCGATTACCTGTCTGGCTCAATGGGGCCAGAAACACTATCCTGCTGTCCTGCAGGACATTCACCATAATTCAGGTATTGATCCTGAGTATATTCAAAGCGGTCTGCTTTATCTTGATATTGAAGATGAGCTACAGCAGGCTATTGAATGGGAACAGCGTTTTACTTATGAGTTTGAAATTCTTACCGGTGATGACCTGAAAGCTGTTGAGCCGGGACTGGACAATAACTACCAGAAGGGCTGGTTTACCCCTTCTATAGGACAGGTACGTAATCCCCGTCTGGTTAGAGCCTTAAGGGAAGATTTAATTAAACTGGGTGTAAAAATAGAGCAGCAGACCCGGGCACAATCATTTATTTCTGAAGATCAGCGTGTTAAAGGTGTGGTAACTGATAAAGGCCGGTTTTATGCGGATAAGGTGGTGTTAGCAGGTGGTGCCTGGAGCGCACAATTGCTGGAAAAATACCTGAAAACACCCAAAATTGCCCCGGTAAAAGGGCAGATGATAGTGTTTAAGGCTGAACCGGGTGTGGTACGCCGTATTGTATTAAGCAAGGGACGTTATGTTATTCCCCGTAAAGACGGCCGGGTGGTGCTGGGCAGTACCCTGGAATTTGAAGATTTTGATAAAACCACCACCGAGTCTGTTCTTAAGGAACTGGCACAGGAAGCCCGCCGTATTATACCGGCTCTGGCTGATTACCCGATAGAAAAACAATGGGCCGGTCTGCGTCCCGGTTCAGTTGATGGAATACCCTATATTGGTGAACACCCGGAACTGAAAAACCTTTATCTCAATGCCGGGCATTTTAGAAACGGCGTAGTCATTGGCCTGGCATCCTGCCAGTTACTGGTGGATCAGCTCCTGGAACAACAACCCATCCTCGATCCAGCCCCTTATGCATTAACAGAGGAACGTCTGGTAGAAGACAGCCGGCAAATCGATTTAAGTACCGCAATTTAAATATTGTATCCTGTATCGATACAGGATACAATGACGTATGATTAAAACATTTCGTGAGCAATGGTTAGATGACTACTACTTTCGAGGTGTAAAGTCACCTAACCTGCCCAGCATCATTGAGAAAGCTCTAAAGAGAAAACTGGATATTATCCATATTGCTAAAGCAGAAAAGGATTTAAGAGTGCCACCAGGTAACAGATTTGAACGCCTGGGAGGTAATCTGAAAGGGTGGTGTTCAATTCGTGTAAACAGGCAATACCGTCTGATTTTCCAATGGGATAAGGGCGAGGCAAAAGGGATATACCTGGATCCGCATAAATATAGATAAGAGGTATCACCATGGTTGAAATTTTAAAAATTCCAGCTCATCAACCCACCAGTGTGGGCACAATGCTCAAAGAAGAATTTCTGGAACCTTTGGGGATCACGCAGGGAGAACTGGCAAAAGCAATGGGTGTAGGGCGTAAGACTGTAAATGAGTTATGTGGCGATCGGCGTGGAGTAACTGCGGAAACTGCTTTTTTACTGGCAAAGGTTTTGGGAACTACACCGGAGTTTTGGCTCAATCTCCAGCTTGTTAATGATCTGTGGTTGGCTGAGCATAATGAGCTTTTGGCTGACAAACTGGCACATGCACATCCTTTGGTAGCAGCATAGTAATTTATTTTTCAAACCGGAGTGAAAAATCCACAGCCCTTACATGCTTGGTAATCGCCCCGGTAGAAATAAAATCAATCGCCAGTCGGCCTAATTCTCTCAGCCGTTCCATAGTAATATTACCTGATACTTCAAGTAGAGCACGGCCATGATTAAGTTCAATAGCCTGCTCCAGCTGAGCATTATCCATATTATCCAGCAATAAAATATCGGCCCCGGCATTAAGCGCTTCGGTGACTTCTTCCAGCGTTTCCACTTCCACTTCAATTTTCAGCGTGTGGGGAATAATCTTGCGTGCATTCGCTACAGCAGCAGTAATGGAACCTGCCGCCATAATATGATTTTCTTTAATCAGTACCCCATCAAATAAACCGTGACGGTGGTTATAGGCACCACCGCAATTTACGGCGTATTTCTGTGCTTCTCTGAGTCCGGGAATGGTTTTACGGGTATCCAGTAATTTAACAGAAGTACTGCCCAGTTGTCTGACATATTGCTGTGTGGACGTGGCAGTACCAGACAGCGTCTGCAGGAAGTTCATAGCGCTACGTTCACCCGTTAGAATATGGCGGGCATTACCGCTAATGGTGCAGATCCGTTGCTCATTACTTATGCTGTCACCATCATTGACATGCCATTTAATAGTAATGGAGTCATCCAGTTGTCTGAATACTTCATTAAACCAGTTCTGACCGCATAAAACAGCCGTTTCCCGACAGATAAGATGGGCTGTAGCCTGATTATTCTGTGGAATTAATTCAGCGGTTAGATCTCCGGAACCAATATCTTCGGCCAGAGCCTGACTTACCTGGTTTTTAATAATGGAATGGGGTATTGATGGCATTATAATAAGTGTTAAGTGTTAAGTGTTAAGTGTTAAGTGTTAAGTTACTTCCTGAACTTAGGGTATTATAATGGGGTGCCTGTAACAATGACAGATCAAATAAATTAAATAAAAAGGATGGTTTTAATGGATTGGCTGACGGCATTGCTGAATAATATAAACGCTGTGGTCTGGGGAAAACCCATGCTGTTTATGATTTTTGGTACCGGGCTGTTTTTAATGTTGGGACTGAGGTTTATGCCATTACTAAACCTGGGTAAGGGATTTAAGTTGTTATGGCAGGGCAGGGCAGGCGATCATAAAGCAGGGGAAATCTCGCCGTTTAATGCATTGATGACTTCACTTTCAGCAACCATTGGTACTGGCAATATTACCGGTGTGGCAACGGCTATTTTTATTGGCGGCCCCGGTGCCCTGTTCTGGATGTGGCTTACGGCCTTAATTGGCATGGCGACTAAATATGCTGAGGCCGTCTGTGCAGTGCATTACCGGGAAGTGGATGAGCAGGGCAGTTACCTGGGCGGACCCATGTATTATATAAAAAATGGTCTGGGTAAAAGCTGGCTATGGCTGGGTGTTCTGTTTGCCGTCTTTGGCGCCCTGGCTTCCTTTGGTATTGGTAATACCGTACAGGCCAATTCGGTGGCTCATGCCATGCAGACCCAGTTTAATATTCCTGTCTGGTTAACCGGCCTGGTTTTAGTTATTTTAACCGGTGCCGTGGTATTAGGCGGCATTAAGCGTATTGCCCAGGTGGCTGGTAAGCTGGTGCCGTTTATGGCTATTGCTTATTTTCTGGCGGGTTTGCTGGTACTGGCCAGCCACTTTTCTGAAATACCCGCAGCCTTTTCCCTGATAATAGACAGTGCTTTTAATCCTGTAGCGGCGACCGGAGGTTTTGCCGGAGCCAGTATTATTATGGCCATACAATGGGGCGTGGCGAGGGGGATTTTTTCCAATGAGGCGGGGCTGGGCAGTGCACCCATTGCCCATGCTGCAGCAAAAACTGATGATCCGGTTCGACAGGGAAAAATTGCCATGCTGGGTACATTTATAGATACCATTATAGTATGCAGCATTACCGGCCTGGCTATTGTACTGACCGGCGTCTGGACCAGTGGTGTTAAAGGTGCGGCACTGACCATGGCGGCTTTTGACCAGGTATTACCCGAAACCGGCGGCATGATAGTTAGCCTTGCCCAGGCGGTCTTTGCCTTTACCACCATTTTAGGCTGGAGTGTTTACGGTGAACGCTGCGTAGAATTCCTGTTTGGCATCCGCTCTGTCATGATCTTCCGAATATTATGGATCATAGCCGTCCCCATCGGCGCCATGGGCGAACTTAACTTCATCTGGCTACTAGCCGACACCCTAAACGCCCTAATGGCCCTGCCCAACCTAATCGCATTACTCTTACTAAGCCCGGTAGTATTCAAACTAACCAGACAAAAGTAATTCAAATACCGGGAGCACAAACAAGCCACCCACTCTCCCGGAAAAACCCTGTGCTCTCCCTTAACACTTAACCCTCTAAGCTCTTTCTCAACGCTCAACGCTCAACCCTAAAAATACTGCCTAACCCTCAACACCCCCCCTCTCTGCGTAAACTCAAGCTGCTTCAAAACCGACATCCCCAACAACACCTCATCCAGATTAGGCGTAATAACAGCCCTGATATTAGTCAGCCGTATCTTACCTATATCCAGTTCATCAATAATGGTCTGAAAACCGGTTGTTCGGCCATTGGCAGTAGAAAGGCTGACCGGCATGCCTTTTTTCAGGCCGGTTTTAACAGCGAGACGTTCAGGAACGGCTACATAGGTAGCACCGGTATCGAGCAGAAAAACAGATGGATAGCCGTTGATCCGGCCGGAAGTCACATAATGACCGGCACGGTTTCGCTTTAATACAATTTCTATATATTGATCGGTGATTTGTCCAGTCTGAACGGTCTGGTTAGGATTGTACTGCCGGTTAATAGCCCCCTGAAAAATCCAGGTCAGCAGTCCAAGGGCAAGCACCAGGGCAATGGCAATCATGCCCTTGCCCATACTTTTTACATTATCAGTCACAGTCGTTGGGGGAAGGTATTAACAGCGGATTAATGTTCGGTTTTTTCCTGCAGTTCTTCTAATACAGCATCCATGGCCCGTTCAAATACCGGTGACTCATCCAGAATGGTGGCCTGTTTATTCCGCAGTGCAGTACTTAAACCCTGCAGGGATTTTTCTGCAATCTGGCCGGTCTGGGTAACAAAAATATAGGCACTGGCGTCTTCACTCATCCAGGAGATCTTGGCCCGATAGGTCTGGCCGTCCTGACCGATAAACTCGACCCAGGCGCCGGCAGTGAGGTTTCTGGCCTGCTGAGTATAGGCATCTTCAATCAGTTCTGCATCATCGCTGTCAGCAATGGCCTGCTCAGAACCGTCTTCCAGGGAAGCCAGTAAATCTTCTTCTTCCAGGGCATCCAGGTTATTTAGATCACCGTCCAGCATAACATCAATACCGGCATCAATACTGGCAAGATCTTCTGCCGAAAGCCCATCAGTAGTTTCTGCAGTACTATTAGCGGCTTCGCTTTGATCAGCAGGCTCCGTAGGTATTGTGCTGGAAATATAGGCGGAACCATTTTGTGACAGATCACTATCATTAATATTCTGGCCTTTCATACAGGCAAGATGGCAGTTCTGCAGATCCTGCAGGAGTTGTTCACGTAAGTCTTTTGGGTATTGAATACGGTCAAGCCCGGCATTAAGGGCATTTAAAATTCCAGGAATTACTCTGACCAGCTGTTTCTGGCTCTGAATATCGGTTTTTGGATCCACGCTCCATATCAGGGTGTCCACGAAGGTCATGGCCATATCCCATTCGTCACTTTCCATGCCGTCGCTGAAAAAGATATCCAGCATTACGTCTTTCCAGACCCGCTCCAGCAATAAAACAATATTATAAGGCAGATTTTTATGGGCAATACGGGAGTTTAATTCGGTGCTAACCAGTTTCAACGCGGCATCTTTAGACGGGGTTCTTCTGTTTTTTATACCCTGGTTAAATTCAGACAGGAAGCGGTGCAGATCTTCCAGTAATTCTTCATAAAAACCCTCATCAATTGATTCGGTCTGTTCATTGGTAACACGGGTAACAATACTTTCCAGTTTCAGATACAGGGGGTTATTCTGGGAATTAACAGTGTCTGTAACGCCCAGGCCTGCATTGGCCAGTTCATTTAATAATTTACGTGTCGGATGGTTTTTATTACGGAAAAAACTTTTATCCTGCAGAGCGATTTTAATAATCGGTATCTGCAGACGGCTTAACAGGGACTTAACTGAATCAACCAGGTTATTGTCACCCAGGATAAAGTCAAACAGCATACCGATAACATCAATCATATCATCATCGGCCTGGTTAATGGCTTCTTTATTCCGGTTGTTATGTAAAGCCTGTTTCAGGGCTTCTTTTAACAGAGCACTGGTTTCAGAACCACTGTGTTGCTGCCCACTATAAGGGTCATAAGGGTTTGCCAGGGTTGGATCAATCTGTATCTGGGACAGGGTATTCATAACATCGGTAGTATTGGCAAACTGAGCCTGTGGGATATTTTGCTGTGGTGTTTTATTCCGGGCAATCAGCTGCTGAATCAGGGCAAAGGCTTCTGCATCGGCAGAATTTTGCTGGTAACCTCCGCCAACCGGCTGCTGTATAAACTGAGATAAACCGGAATCAGCCTGGGGAGTCCCAGGTGCATTATCTTGAACACCTGTGCCCATGCCAGAGGGAGCAGGTTGCCTTCTGACTGAACCATAGGAGACTTTCAGATCCGGTAAAATACCTTTTTCAACCAGTAGATGATTGAGATTCAGATAGAGATCGTTCAGCTTAGAAATAACATTGATATCAAACAGCTTGAATACCAGCAGTTTTACCTTGATTTCGGCTTCCAGGGTATCAACAGCAGCGGCAAAGGCATTACATAAAGCCGTTGGACTGACAGGATTGTTCTGGGTAGTAATATTCAGACCATTATAGAGATAGGCCACTCGCTGGTTCAGCTGTTTCAGTTCATCCTTATTGTCCCGTTCCGCTTTGGCTATCATATTATGGGTAGCCAGTTCTTCTTCGAGGTTATCATCAGCAATTAAGGACAGGCTTTCAATATCGGAGGTGACTTCCCGAAAATCACGGCCGCCCTGGATAACTTCGGGATCAAAACTCTCTTCTACTTTGGCGAGAAACTCTTCATGGGCAACACTGCGCCGCAGGCGGATAATGCGCATGGCATCAAAATAGGTGTTTTGATCGGTCGCATTTTCTGATTTTTCGGCCATTTCAAATAACTGGGTATCAACATTATCAAATAATGCTGAAATGGCCTCATTTGTCCACTGACTGGTGTACTTGACTAAATCGCCTAATGGACCTTCTGGTATCATTGAATCATGTATCCTGCTAGCTTGTGACAACCTGTTTCTGTGATAATTCTGATCCGGTGCCGCTTGTTTGCTACGACCCCGGCTAAAGTGTAAGATATTGTTTTTAGGTTGCATTTAGACCACACCTCGGTTTGTTTTAGCTTTAACAGTATGGTTTTACAATGCCTCTGACATTGTTGACATAGTTTTTTATATTGGCGTAACTGAGAACTTTTATACTGTAAAAATAAAAACATAAATTGAAATAGCGTATTGTTAAACTGTAATCCTTATCAATTAAAATGTCTTTGAGCTTGTCCACAGAAACAAAAAATTAGTGGAACGGCTGCCATTTACTACAGGTTGCTAAGAACACAACCAGGTTAACACAATAAAAATAGCTGCATATAATAAAGAAAATGTATAATCACACATTATCAATATAGAACATTTATTAATTTTTTTCACCTGATTTTCCTATAAAAATCAAATAAAAAGCAACTTGAATATCTTATGTACGAAATATCTGACGGCTGGTTTACCCAGGCCAGGAAAATCCCTTCTCCAAACTATAATAAACGGCCTGAAAATGTCACAATAGACAGCATTATTATTCATAGCATCTCCCTGCCGCCGGGACAGTACGGGGGGGATGAAATCGATCGTTTTTTCAGTAATCAACTGGACTGGAACGAACATGCTTATTTCAGGGAAATTGAGGGTTTACAGGTCTCTTCCCATCTGTTGATTCGACGCAATGGTGAACTGGTTCAGTATGTTAATCTGTACGATCGTGCCTGGCATGCCGGCCAGTCCTGCCTGGCCGGGCAGGAAAACTGCAATAATTTTTCTATTGGAATTGAGCTGGAAGGTACTGATGACAGTCAGTTTGAAAATTCACAATATGAAACACTGCTTGCTGTGGTGAAAACCCTGAAAAATTATTTTCCAGAAATAACTGCAGAAAAAATCGTGGGTCATAGTGATATTGCCCCCGGTCGGAAAACCGATCCCGGTCCGGGGTTTGACTGGAATGTATTAAGAGCTAATAAGCTTATATAAATTGTAACTACTCAGTATAAATTAAAGCAAGGTAGAGTGAATGGCTGCAGGTACTGGATTTACAGGGTTTTGAAAACATGGATGTTTTCACAATCACCTGGATAAGAACTTTTTACAAAACAAGTTTTGAAAAGTTCTAAACCGATACATGGATGTACTTGAGCGCCCCTGGAAATTCAGTACCTGTAGACAGTTACGGTCAGGTACACTGAATTGTTACTATAAATTAAGGAACTGTAATGGCAAGTTATTCTGGTCATCTGCGTAAAATGCAGGTGCAATACAACGGCCCTGATACGCCGGTTGAATACTTTTTAAATTTATACGATGAGCAGGGGCAGCTCAGTCACGGGGAAATTGCCCTGAACCCATTACTGGGTAAAAAGCTGTCTTTTCATTATAAACAGGAAATTCATTGTGTGGCCTGTTCCCGTAAAACCAGTAAGAGTTTTAATCAGGGGCATTGCTACCCCTGCTTTACCCGTCTGGCTTCCTGCGACAAATGTATTATGAGTCCGGAAAAATGCCATTATGATCAGGGCACCTGCAGGGAACCTCAATGGGGCCTGGATAATTGTATGCAGAAGCACTTTGTCTATCTGGCCAATTCATCAGGGATCAAGGTGGGTATCACCCGTGGCAGTCAGATTCCGACACGCTGGGTGGATCAGGGGGCAGTACAGGCTTTACCGGTATTTCAGGTCAGTACCCGTTATTATTCCGGTCTGGTGGAGGTATTATATAAACAGCAGGTTTCAGACCGCACCCAATGGCAGAGAATGCTGAAGGGACCGGCAGAACCTGTTGATTTAAAACAGAAACAGGCGGAACTCTATCAATTGTTAGCCCCCCAGGTAGATGAACTGATTGCCGGGCGGGGAGATATTCCGGAAGACGCTATTGTACATCTGGATAATAATGAAATGGTGGAAATTCAGTACCCGGTACTGGAATATCCGACTAAAGTTAAATCTTTTAATCTGGATAAACAGCCCTTTTTTGAAGGGGGGTTACTGGGTATTAAAGGGCAGTACCTGATCCTGGATACGGGGGTGATTAATATCCGTAAGTTTTCCGGGTATCACATTGAGCTCGAAACTGAGTAGGCCGTTGCCAGTTCGGGAGCACTGGAATCGTGCCCACACTCCCAGGGAACCCAGTCAGACAGCTGCGGACTTAGGGCGAATATGCTCCCTGATGGTCTTAACCAGCCCGGCGCTGTCCAGACCATAATTATGGTGTATTTCCTGCTGGGTGCCGTGTTCTGGGAATTCATCCGGCAGACCCAGGTTCAGTACCGGGCATACGGAACCATGACTCGCTAATACTTCATTGACAGCACTACCGGCACCACCCATAACGGTATTGTCTTCCAGAGTGATCAGTAAATCGCTGCTCTGTGCCAGTTGCAGAGCAATCTGAGTATCCAGCGGTTTGATAAACCGCATATTAATAATTTTCAGGCAAAATTCATTTTTAAGTGATTCAACAGCACTCAGTGCTTCGCTCAGTAAGGTACCAAAACTCAGAATACTGATAACCGGTACTAATTTTAGCTCTGCTGCAGAAAAATCTTTCTGGTTCTCATAGACTATAATACTTTTGCCCAGTTCCAGCGGCTCTGGCAGTTGCTCAGTAATAGCCTGCCCAATCCCTTTGCCGCGCGGATAACGTACTGCAGCCGGTGAATTCATGGCAAAGGCAAAATCCAGCATATGATAACTTTCATTTTCATCAGCCGGCGCCATTATGGTCATATTGGGGATGCAGCGCATAAAGCTGAGATCAAAACTGCCGGTATGAGTAGCACCGTCAGCCCCCACAATACCGCCCCGATCAATGGCAAAAACCACTGCCAGGTTCTGCAGCGCCACATCGTGAATGAGCTGGTCATAAGCACGTTGTAAAAAGGTGGAATATATGGCGACAACCGGCTTCAGGCCATTACAGGCCATGCCGGCTGCCAGGGTGACACTGTGCTGCTCGGCAATACCGACATCATAATATCGCTCACTAAACTGCTCCGAAAATTCAACCAGTCCGGAACCCTCGCGCATTGCAGGAGTGATGCCGATAAGCCGTTCATCTCTGGCTGCAGCATCCAGGATCCAGTGACTGAATACTTCTGTATAGGTCAGTGTATCTGAAGTGGAGGTACTGGCCTGGCCGTTGGTATAAAAGCCTGGGGCTGCAGCATGGTACTCTGTAGGCTTATTTTCAGCAGCTTCAAAGCCCTTGCCCTTCTGCGTGACTATATGTAAAAACTGCGGACCGGTGAGTTCCCGGATATTACTTAAAGTGGTCAGCAGGGTGGGAATATCATGTCCGTCAATGGGACCGATATAGTTAAAACCCAGCTCTTCAAACAGGGTTCCGGGCACGATCATGCCCTTCATATGTTCTTCTGCCCGGCGTGCCAGCTCCCATACGGAAGGCATAGAACCCAGAACTTTTTTGGAATTGGATTTTACCGTTGAGTAAAACTTGCCTGACAGGACCTTGGCAAAATAGTTAGACAGCCCGCCGACATTAGGGGAAATGGACATATCATTGTCATTCAGGATCACCAGCAAATCGGCATCCAGATCCCCTGCATGGTTAAGCGCTTCAAAGGCCATGCCGGCTGTCATGGCGCCATCACCAATAACCGCTACGCTTTTATGTGTCTGGCCGGTATCCTTGGCGGCAATGGCCATGCCCAGAGCCGCACTGATAGAGGTACTGGAATGGCCGACACCAAAGGCATCATACGGGCTTTCAGAACATTTAGGGAAGCCCGATAAACCGCCTTTCTTGCGGATACTTTCCAGTTGCCGGGCACGTCCGGTAAGAATTTTATGCGGATAGGCCTGATGCCCCACATCCCAGATGATTTTATCTTCAGGAGTATTAAATATTTTATGCAGGGCGATGGTCAGTTCAACCGTACCCAGGCCTGAAGAAAGGTGTCCGCCAGTACGATCCAGAGTTTCCAGTAAAAAACCGCGCAGTTCTTCTGCGAGCACAGTTAACTGCTCATTATCCAGAGTTTTTAAATCTGCCGGTGAGTTAATAGTGGCCAGTAATGGATAATGCAAAAGTTTGGTCATAAATCTGGAATCTGAGCAGCCTTAAATAGGGGTAAAATGGAGATTATACTGTATTTTTAAATGAAAAGCAGGTGGTGAAAGCGTTAAGCGTTAAGCGCTCAACGCTCAACGCTCAACCCTAATACTCCCGCATAATAATATACTCCGACAACCAGCGTAACGGATCAGCCTGCTCATCAAACCCCCTCAGACTATCCAGTGCCTGTGCATGACATTGCTGTGCCATAGCTTTGGCTCCGTCCAGACCCAGCAGGGCAGGGTAGGTGGCCTTGTTCAGACTGATATCGGCGCCCTGTTGTTTGCCCAGGGTTGCGGTATCTGATTCAATGTCCAGAATGTCATCTTTAATCTGAAACGACAGGCCGATATTTCTGGCGTATTGATCCAGTGCGTTTAAAGTATCCGTAGAAATATCGGCCTGACATAAACCGCCCAGTTGAACACTGGCGCGGATTAAAGCGCCGGTTTTGTGTTCATGCATGGTTTTTAGCTCATCCAGCGTCATGCTTCGGGCCTGACCGGTAGCGGCCAGGTCAATGGCCTGGCCGCCGGCCATTCCGGCAATGCCGCTGGCCTGAGCCAGAATTTTAACCATGGCCAGTTTCTGGGTATCGTTAAGCAGACTGTTTTTGGCCAGGGTTTCAAATGCCAGGGTCTGCAGTGCATCACCGGTCAGTAATGCTGTGGCTTCAGAAAACTTTTTGTGACAGGTAGGCTGTCCGCGGCGCAGTTCATCATCATCCATGGCAGGCATATCATCATGCACCAGGGAATAACAGTGAATAAATTCAACAGCACAGGCCGGCATATCCTGATGCGCAGCCGGAACTCCAAGAGCCTGGCCGGTTAAATACACCAGCAGCGGACGTACCCGTTTGCCGCCGTTAAAGACACTATAATGCATGGCCTGATGCAGTTCTGCAGCCCGATCGGGAGTATTGTTCAGAATCTGTTCCAGTGCTTTATCTACCTGTTGACGGTAGCTGTGCATTAAGGGTTTCAGAGCATTATTGATAGGGCTGGCAGCAGGCACGTAATAAGCAACTTTTAAAGGTGGTTTAAGTTATCTGGCGATTGGGTACAGGGTATTAGAAATTATATTAAATAAGGTGCAGTTAAATTTTGGGATCAAAATCTTCCAGGCTGTTCTGGCCGTTCTTTTCCAGTAAAATCTGAACTTTCTGCTGTGCTTCTGTTAAAGCGGTCTGACAGGCGCGGGTAAGGTTGATACCATGTTCAAAGTCTTTTAAGGACTGCTCCAGTGTCAGATCGCCGCCTTCCAGGGCATCCACCAGTTTTTCCAGTTTATTTAGTGAGGCTTCAAAGTCAAAGGATTGGGATTTATCGTCGGATTTAGCCGTGTTTTTATCTGTCATAGCTCTGTCTGCCCAAATTCATGTATAATCCTAAATAAATCATACTCGTTATACTTCAACTGATTTTTTAGGATAATCGTAACAGCTTGTGTGTTGAAATTGTAATGTTGCACAGGCTAATGGTAAAGCAATTATTCAGCTTTTTAAACCAGATATCTATACCAATTTATGATAATTAACTAAAGTTTAGAAAAATGCCCATATATTTAAAACAAATGTTCCATTTTTCAATTATTCTGTGTTCCTCCCTGTTTCTGGCAAGTCCTTTAATGGCGGATGTCTGGGACAAGCTTCAGGGTGATGAATACAAGGATAATGATGTTGAAGATTATGTCTGGAAAGAAGGCAAGGCCAATATTCCTGATTATCCACAGGACAGCAATCTGATAGAGGTTGAAGGTCCCCCCGCCTATCGCAATTATCAGTACCTGGTGGATGAAAAAAGTATTCAGTTAGGGGAAGACTATGTGGTGCGTTTTACCGTGGTTATCCGTTCTCCGGCAGGTGCAGATAATGTCATGTATGATGGTTTGCGTTGTTCTACCAGTGAAATCAAGAACTATGCTTATGGCAGTACGGATAAACAAGGTAAAAAAGTCCTGTTTCCCCGCACCGGGGCGTCATGGAAACCCATCAGGGAAACCGGGGTGATGGGTTATAGTAAAATTTTTGCAGTTAACTATATCTGTGACTTTGACGGCTTTCCACTAAAGCGGAACGAGATTATTCAGAATATGAAATACGGTAAGGGCAATGTGGACGGGCTTTATTATTAAGCTGAAATGTAATTGAGCAGTTACGCTGAAAAACTTGATGGAGTGGTAAGTATTGTTAGGAAAACATCAATAATGACTATAAATAAGACACTAAAAAAAACAATAATTAAACAGAATGAACATTCGATAGACAGGGATGATATCAGTAAAAACGCCCTGAAAGTCCTGTATCGTTTAAAGGATGCTGGTTACCAGGCTTATCTGGTGGGTGGTGGGGTCAGAGATTTGCTGCTTGGAAAAAAGCCCAAGGATTTTGATGTGGCCACCGATGCCCATCCCGATGAAATCAGGGCTCTGTTTCGTAATTGCCGGCTGATTGGCCGGCGTTTCAGGCTGGCGCATATCCTGTTTGGCCGTGATGTAATTGAAGTAGCCACTTTCAGGGGGCCGCATGAGGGCGGGACATCACCTCATGCCGGTAAGAACGAAGAAGGCCGGATTATCCGGGATAATGTCTATGGCTCCCTGGAAGAAGATGCCATACGCCGGGACTTTACTGTTAATGCCCTGTATTACAATATCCGGGATGATTCTATTGTTGATTTCACGGGCGGTATGCAGGATCTGCATAATAAAGTGCTGCGTATGATTGGTGATGTATCGACCCGTTATCGTGAAGACCCGGTGCGTATGCTCAGAGCTGTCCGTTTTGCCGCCAAACTGAATTTTACCATTGAACCCGAAGCACATCAGCTGATTTTTGAACGGAAAGAGCTGCTGGAGGGGATCCCCGTTGCCCGGCTGTTTGATGAAACGGTTAAGCTGTTTCAGGGCGGTTATGGTTTGAACTGCTTCAGGCTGCTGCGCCGGTACCAGTTGTTTGAGCTGTTATTCCCCCTGACTGAAACTCTGATAAAAGAGACCGGGGAACAGAATTCAGCAACCTTAAAACTGGTTGAGCAGGCTCTGATTAATACCGATGAGCGCATTGCCCAGGGTAAATCCGTTAATCCGGCCTTTTTTATGGCCGTGCTGCTCTGGTATCCTGTGCAGGATTATAAAAACCGCTTTATTGAACGGGGGCAACATGAAGTAGAAGCCCTGATCAGTGCCAGCCGGGAGGTGATTACCCGCCAGCAGGCACATACATCGATTCCCAAACGTTTCAGTATGATGATGCGGGATATCTGGCATATGCAGAGCCAGCTGCAGCATCCTACTAAAAAAAGAGCCCTGCGTACCCTGACCAATAAACGCTTTCGCGCCGGTTATGATTTTTTACTACTCAGGGAGTCGGTGGGTGAGCATGAATTAAAAACCATCTGTGACTGGTGGACCGATATCCAGACCCATTCACCGGAGGAACAGGAACAGATGTGCAGTGAGCTGGGCGGCCCTAAAAGACGCCGTGGCACAGAAAACAGCCATGGTGCAAAAAAAAGCCGACGCAGAAAAAAGCGAAAAGCAGTAAAATTATTAGTGGAACCGGTATCGGCACAACCGGGCAATACCAGGGCATGATAGCATATATCGGGCTGGGCAGTAATCTCGAACAGCCTGAACAGCAGATTTTAAGAGCACTGCAAAGCCTGAATAATCTACCGGAAACAGTGCTGCTGAAGAACTCAGCTCTTTATCTGAGTGCTGCATTGACTCTGCCCGGCAGTGCACCACAAAATGACTATATCAATGCCGTGGCCAGTCTGGATACTGGCTTAAGTGCAGAGCAATTACTGGCGCAGTTACAGGCTATTGAAAATGCTCAGGGGCGGATTAGAACTGCAAAGTGGGGTGCCAGAACACTGGATCTGGATATTCTGTTATACGGAGATGAAACAGTGGCATCTGAGTATTTAACCATTCCCCATGCACAGCTAAGGTTTCGAAATTTTGTCATTCATCCCCTGTTTGAAATTGCCGGTGATATCAATATCCCCGGATTAGGTTCTCTCGCTCGCCTGGCTGAACAGACCGACTGGGCAGGACTCAATACAATTCAGGCTAACTAAACTCAGGTAAAAAGCCATGCATAAAATTACCATTAAAACCCTAATGAAACTCAAACGTGAAGCAGAGCGTTTTGCCTGCCTGACGGCCTATGACGCCAGTTTTGCCAGGGCTCAGGAAGAGGCTGGAGTAGAAGTTATACTGGTAGGTGATTCCCTGGGCATGGTGGTTAAAGGCCAGGAAACTACACTGTCAGTGTCCATGGAAGACATGATTTACCACACCAGAAATGTTTCCAGAGTTTGTAAAAAAGCCATGATTATGGCCGATTTACCCTTTGCCGCCAATGTCAGTGTTAAACAGACATACCTTAATTCTGCCCGACTGATTGCCGAAGGCGGCGCCCAGATCGTTAAAATTGAGGGTGGTGCCCTGATGCTTGATACTGTCCGCTTTTTATCGGAACGGGGTATTGCGGTCTGCTCCCACCTGGGACTGCTGCCTCAGTCGATAAACAAGCTGGGTGGATACCGGATCCAGGGGCGCAATAAAAAAGAAGCGAAACAATTACTGGCAGATGCCCGGGCCATGGAAGAAGCAGGAAGTGATATTTTACTGCTGGAATGTGTACCAGCAGAGCTTGCAGCAAAAATCACCGAGTCTGTCAGTATCCCCGTTATTGGCATTGGCGCCGGTTCTGAATGTGACGGTCAGGTACTGGTCTGTTATGATATGCTGGGTCTGCATCATGGCAGTCCGGCCAGTTTTGTCAAAGATTTTCTGGCCGAAACCCATTCCATTCAACAGGCTTTTAGAGATTATGTGCATCAGGTTAAAACCGGGGAATTCCCAACACCTGAGCACATCTTTGAATAAGCCAACCCTTATACGGATGTGTATAATTGATACACTTTATTTAGCTAAGAACTCATGCAGGTAATCCATACTATCAGGCAGTTACGCGAAGTTATCCAGGCCTTTAAACAGGCGGGAAAAAAAATTGCCTTCGTACCCACCATGGGCAATCTGCATGAAGGGCATTTGCAACTGGTCAGTATGGCTCAGACCAAGGCAGAAATTGTGGTTTGCAGTATTTTTGTCAACCCCCTGCAGTTTGGTGAAGGTGAAGACTTTGATAAATACCCAAAAACCCTTAAGGATGATACCCGACAATTACAGCAACTGGGCTGTGATATTGTATTTGCGCCTTCCGTTGAAGAAATGTACCCAGGCAGTTCTGTTGCAGGTAAAGCGGGAGCAACACAAAGTCAGATAGAGGTTCCAGGGATCAGCGATATCCTTGAGGGGGCTTCCCGTCCCGGTCATTTTACCGGTGTGGCCACGGTTGTGGGTAAACTGTTTAATATGGTGCAGCCTGATCTGGCGGTTTTCGGAGAAAAAGACTACCAGCAACTGCTGGTGATCAAACGTTTCGTTAATGAACTTTGCTTCCCGGTAGACATACTGTCTCACCCCATTGTGCGGGAAGAAAACGGTCTGGCTATGAGTTCCAGAAACGGCTATTTAAGTACCGGGCAGAAACAGCAGGCTTCAGCTCTTTACCGGACCCTGCAGGCCATGGCTCAAAAACTTCAGTCCGGCAACCGGGATTATCAACAGCTTGAGCAGGAAGCTGTTGAACAACTACAGCAATCCGGTTTTAAGCCCGATTATATACAAATTCGTAATACAGATTTAAGCAAACCCACTTTGGATTCAAAACAACTGGTTATTCTGGCGGCTGCCTGGCTGGGCAATACCCGTTTGATTGATAACCTTCAACTGTCACTTTAACCTGTAAAACCTTTTATCTCCAGCCCCTAAGACTGTTTCGCTACGATGTCAACTGATTTTTCCAGGTTTAAGTCAGCAACCCGGCTGATTTTGAAAAATCAGCCCTTTATGATAAAATTGCCGCCCATTTTGTATAAAACGGGTTTGGGAATACTTTAAAATGCACTGCTCAATGCTTAAATGCAAACTACACCGGCTTACCGTCACTCATTCTGAGCTTGACTACGAAGGTTCCTGCGCCATTGATACTCAGCTAATGGCCGCCGCCGGTATTCTTGAATACGAACAAATTGAAATCTACAACATTACCAACGGCGAACGCTTTTCCACCTATGCCATTAAAGCAGAAGCGGGTTCCGGCATTATCTCTATCAATGGTGCAGCCGCCCATAAAGCCAGCCCGGGCGACTTAATCATTATCGCTGCATACACCATATTAAATGAGCAGGAACTAAAAACCTTCAAACCCACCCTGGTCTATGTAGATGCAAAAAACAATATAACCCACACCAACACCTCAATCCCCATCCAGGCCGTAAGCTAACCTCTTCGCCGGGCGCACAGACATCCTTTTCCCGCGCCCCAGAAAAGCTCTAAACTCTTTCTGAACGCTCAACGCTCAAAATAAAATCCCCCTCCCCCTGACAAACCCCCCCATTCAAACTATACTAGCTACATTCTTTTTTCCCTAACAAACCCAACCTGGAGTCACCATGGAAAAGGCCGATATTGGTTTAATTGGACTGGCAGTAATGGGGCAGAATCTGGCCCTGAATATTAATGATCACGGCTATCGTCTGGCCGTCTTCAATCGTACCACATCCAGAGTGGATGATTTTATCAATGGTCCGGCTAAAGGTACGCAGATTATCGGTACCCATTCTATAGAAGATTTTGTCAGCCAGCTCAGTTCACCGCGTAAAATTATTTTAATGGTGAAGGCCGGTGAAGTAGTGGATCGATTTATTGAACTGCTGGTTCCGCATCTTGATAAAGGCGATATTATTATGGATGGCGGTAACTCCCTCTATACGGATACCACTCGTCGGGTCAATGCTCTGGCGGAGCAGGGGCTAATCTATATGGGTACCGGTATTTCCGGCGGTGAAGAAGGTGCCCGGAATGGCCCTTCGATTATGCCCGGCGGCAATAAGGAAGGCTGGCCGCTGGTTAAGGATATATTGCAGAGCATTGCCGCTAAGGTGGATGGTCAGCCCTGCTGTGACTGGATTGGTGAAGAGGGTGCCGGACACTACGTTAAAATGGTGCATAACGGCATTGAATATGGCGATATGCAGTTAATCTGTGAGGCCTACCACTTTATGCGTGAAGGTATGTCCCTGGGTGTGGATGCTATTGCCGATATATTTAGCCGCTGGAATGAAGGCAAATTAAATTCCTATCTGATTGAAATTACTAGTCATATTCTCAGGGTTAAAGATTCTGACGGCCAGCCGCTGGTGGATAAAATCCTTGATACCGCCGGGCAGAAGGGCACGGGAAAATGGACTGCTATTAATTCACTGGAGCTGGGAATTCCACTGACCCTGATTGGTGAAGCAGTGTTTGCCCGTTTTCTGTCGGCTCTGAAATCTGAACGGGCCAAAGCGTCTAAAGTGCTGGCCGGTCCGCAGGTGCAGTTTAATTTAAATGAGGATGATATAGCGGCTTATATTGAAGCCGTTCATGATGCCCTGTATGCCTCCAAAATTATTTCCTATACCCAGGGCTATATGCTTATGCGTCACGCGGCCGGGGAATATGGCTGGAACCTCAATTACGGCGGTATTGCCCTGATGTGGCGCGGCGGCTGTATTATCCGCAGCCGTTTTCTGGGCAGTATCAAGCAGGCCTATGATAATAATGAGCAACTGGAAAGCCTGCTGCTGGATGATTTTTTCCAGCAGGCCATCAGCGATACACAGAACGGCTGGCGAAAAACAGTGGCCCATGCAGTGGAATCCGGCATCCCGGTACCGGGTTTTGCGGCAGCACTGACGTTTTATGACGGTTACCGTGCTGAAACGGTACCGGCCAATTTACTGCAGGCGCAGAGGGATTATTTTGGTGCGCACACCTTTGAACGGGTGGATCAGCCTCGTGGCGAATTCTTTCATTATAACTGGGCGGCTGAAGAATAAAGAGGATTTAATATGAATGCACATATCAGAACCGATAACATTCCAACACAGCCCTGTACCCTGATTATTTTCGGAGTGACCGGTCACCTGAGTATTAACAAGTTATTACCGGCCCTGTATCACCTGGAAGCATCGGACCGCCTGCCGGAAGAAGTGACTATCCTGGGCTTTGGGCGCAGAGACTGGAGTGATGAACAATGGGCCGATCAGGTTCTGGAAGAAATAAAAAAACACGCCCGGGGCGGTCTGAATGAAGCCGTTTTTCAGCGTTTTCGTCAGCGCCTGCACTTTCAGAAAGGTGATCTGAGCCAGGAACAGTCTTTTAAAGATATGAAGCAGCGACTGGAACAGGGCGAGGAGTTTCATCCTAATCATATCTTTTATCTGGCCATTCGTCCCCAGGACTATAATTTTGCTATCAAAAACCTGGTCGTCAGTGGTTTGCACAGTGAGGATAACGGCTATTGCCGGCTGGTAATTGAAAAGCCCTTTGGGCATGATCTGGAAAGCTCGGAAGTACTGAATACCCAGCTGCATAAAAATTTCCGGGAAGAACAACTGTACCGGATTGACCACTATCTGGGCAAAGATACCGTGCAGAATATTTTAGTCTTCCGTTTTGCCAACCTGCTGCTGGAACCCCTGTGGAACCGCAATTACATTGATCATGTACAGATCACTCATGCGGAAACAGCCGGGGTAGCCGGACGTGCTCACTATTATGATTCAGCCGGTGCCCTGCGGGATATGATCCAGAGTCACCTGCTGCAGTTGCTGGCCCTGGTGGCTATGGAGCCGCCGGCATACCTGGACGCAAATGCTCTGCGTGATGAAAAAGTAAAAGTTCTGCGTTCTATTCGACCCATCAGCCGTAATGCGGTTAATATGCATGCCTTTCGTGCCCAGTACGCTTCCGGTCAGATAGATGGTGAGAAGGTACCCGGTTATCTGGAAGAAGGCTATGTGGCACCAAACAGTACCACAGAAACCTTTGCTGCCATGAAACTGTATGTGGATAACTGGCGCTGGAAAGGCGTACCCTTTTATCTGCGTACTGGTAAAAGAATGGAGGCTGATAACTTTCTGGTCAGTATTCGCTTTAAGCGGCCACCCCAGCAGCTATTTAAGGATACTGCGCTGGAACAGATAGAGCCGGACTGGATTTTCCTGAATATTCAGCCGGAAGAATCGCTGCGTATTGAAATGCAGGTCAAAAAAGCCGGTCTGGAACTGGAAACCCAGACCACCCAGCTGGAAGCCAGCAGTTGTGATAAAACACAGAAAATAGATGCTTATGAAGCCTTATTACTGGAAGTTATGGAGGGTGATCAGTCTCAGTTCCTGCGTTTTGATGAAGTTTCCTGGGCCTGGCAGATCGTTGATCCGGTGCTGCGTTCCTGGATGGAAGAACAGGATTATATCCATACCTATCCTGCCGGCACCTGGGGACCGGAAGTATCCTCCAGACTGTTTGACAGCAATGATCAGTTCTGGCGCAATAAGCTGGAGCATAGTATTTGTGATAAGGATTAATTTTTTGGGGATATGATAAACCCTGGAGTGCGGGCATCCTGCCCGCGCTTCCAGGAAAAAGAAAATAGAGTATAAAAGCTTTATTGCCTGTAGATACTTATTCAGGAACCGTTGGATAAACTCCGTTTTTATATTGATCCCTGTCTCCCAGTGCCTGTGCATATAACTCCAGGTACTGTTTAGCACTTTCCTTCCAGGAAAATTCCTGTTTCATGCCGGTAACCATGAGTTTTTTCCAGAGTTTTTTATCCTGGAACAGTAAATGAGTCAGGTTGACGGCGTCAAACAGACTGGAACCTTTCTCTTCATGAAACACTACACCTGTGGCTGTGCCCTGGTTCAGGTTTTCCCTGGAGGCATGCACTACCGTATCCGCCAGTCCGCCAGTTTTGCGTACAATGGGGATGGTGCCATAACGCAGGCTGTAAAGCTGGTTCAGACCGCAGGGCTCAAACCGGGAGGGCATTAAAAAGGCATCACTGCCCGCTTCAATTAAATGTGACAGGGCTTCGTCATAGCCTACCTGTACCTGGAGCTGTTCAGGGTATTTATAAGACCACTGATGCAGACGGGACTCCAGTTCCAGATCGCCGGAACCGAGAATAACAATCTGTACCGGCAGCTCAAGAATTTCCTGCATATGTTCCAGTAATAAATCCACTCCTTTCTGGTAGACCAGGCGGGCTACCATGCCTAATAACAGCACATTTTTCTTGCGTGGCAGATTATAATGTTTCTGTAAGGCGGATTTATTGCTCTGTTTACTGGCCAGGGTTTTAATGGAATAATTTTTCCTGATTAAGGGATCTTTGGCCGGATCCCATTCCTTCATATCAATGCCGTTGAGGATCCCGGACAGGCGTTCATTGCGATAGGCCAGCAGGCCATATAAACCATAGCCAAATTCTTCAGTCTGTATTTCTCTGGCATAGGTAGGACTGACCGTATTGACCCGGTCAGAAAATACCAGGCCGCCCTTGATAAAGGAAAAATTGTCATGAAACTCCAGTTCATGATGGTTCCACAGGGAAGCCGGCAGTTGCAGTGCATCAAACTGCTCACGGGAGAACACTCCCATGTGTGCCATATTATGAATAGTGAATACAGTAGCAGGGCGCTGACGGTGGTGGTTAATAAATTCCTGCTCCAGCAGCGCACTGGTCAGGCCGGTCTGCCAGTCATTGGCGTGTACTATATCCGGCTGCCATTTCAGGCCGCTGCGGCCCATGGCAATCTCTGTGGCGACATAATTTAACAGTGCAAAACGCTTGTCATTATCCGGCCATTCCTGCGCATTTTCATCCTGGTAGGGACCGCCGGAACGGTTATACAGCTCACTTTCAATCATCCATACCTTAACATGACTGGAAGGCAGGCGGGTTTCAATAATGGATATGCTGCGGGTGCCTTCGGGCAGACCAAGGTCGCCGGGAAAACCGCTTTCAGGTAATTTAATACGATCCACGTACTTAAGGGACTCAGCTTTCTGGATAGCGTTAGGGTAAGCCGGTATTAAAATCCGGATATCCTGGTACATGGCCTTGAGCGCCCTGGGCAGGCTGGCGGATACATCGCCCAGTCCGCCGGTTTTGGCAAAGGGATGCAGTTCGCTGCTGATAAATAAAATCTTATAGCGCGGTGCCAGGGCAGCGGCTGATTTTTTAGAAGCTTTTTTAGTATTAACAGCCTTTTTCTTTACGCTGGAGGTCTTTTTTTTCCCGCTAATGGCTTTTTTCTTACTGACACTTTTTTTAGATGCTGTTTTTTTCGCTTTACTGCCAGTCTTTTTATCGCTTTTTCCCGGGGTGGATACGGGATCTGCTTTATTTTTTGCTTTACTTTTTTGAGTGCTTGCCAAAATGGTCTCCTTAACAGGCGCTTATTTTAATTTGATGATCAGTCCGGCTAAAGGCGGCAGAGTAATACTGATGGAATGATCTCTGCCCATCCAGGGAACGGGTTCGCTGACAATGGGGTCGTCATTGCCGGTATTGGAGCCGTTATAATAGCTGGAATCAGAGTTTAGTATTTCTTCATAATGACCGCCGAAAGGCACCCCGATACGATAATTTTCTCTGACTATGGGAGTGAAATTCAGAGCAATAATAACCGAGTCATCCGGGCCGTTGCGTTGAAATATCAAGACCGACTGGGCTGAATCATGGCAGTCTACCCAGTCAAAGCCCCTGGCATCAAAATCGTAATAATGCAGTGCCGGTACCTCGGTGTATAATTTGTTCAGCTGAGCCACCAGGTCTTTTACACCACGGTGATAAGGGGAGTCCAGTTCATTCCAGCTAAGCTGACTATTAAAATCCCATTCCCGCCGCTGGCCGAATTCACAGCCCATAAACAGCAGTTTTTTACCGGGATAAGCAAACATAAAGGTGTACAGCAGGCGCAGATTAGCAAACTTCTGCCAGTCATCACCGGGCATTTTTTCCAGCATGGAACCTTTGCCGTGAACCACTTCATCATGGGAGAAGGGCAGTAAAAAGTTTTCCGTAAAACTGTATAGCAGGCCGAAGGTCAGCTGATCGTGATGGTAGTGACGATAGACCGGATCTTTCTGCATATAATTTAAAATATCGTGCATCCAGCCCATATTCCATTTCATGGTAAAGCCCAGTCCGCCCAGCCAGCCGGGACGGGTTACCTGGGGCCAGGAGGTCGATTCTTCAGCAATAACTACCGTACCGGGGTATTCTACATGAGTCAGGTGATTAAGCTCCTTGAGAAAATCAATGGCTTCCAGGTTTTCATTGCCACCGTATTTATTGGGCAGCCACTGGCCGTCTTCCCGGGAATAATCCAGATACAGCATGGACGCCACGGCATCTACCCGCAGACCGTCAATATGAAATTCATCCATCCAGAACAGGGCGCTGGCAAACAGAAAGTTTTTAACCTCGTTACGGCCGAAATTATAAATCAGCGTACCCCAGTCCTGATGTTCTCCCAGGCGGGGATCTTCATGCTCATACAGAGCACTGCCGTCGTAACGGGCCAGTCCGTGAGCGTCCTTGGGAAAATGCGCCGGAACCCAGTCCACCAGAATGCCAAAGCCGTGCTGGTGGCAGTAATCGACAAAATATTTAAAGTCATCAATGGAGCCGAAACGGCTGGTGGGGGCAAAATAACCTGTGGCCTGGTAACCCCAGGAGGCATCCAGAGGGTGTTCAGTTACGGGCATCAGCTCAATATGGGTAAACCCGAGCGGTCCAAGATAATCCACCAGGCGATGGGCAATTTCCCGGTAATTGAGAAAGTGACCCTCATCATCCCGCTGCCAGGAGCCCAGATGCATTTCATAAATGGACATGGGGCTGTGCAGCCAGCGATCTTCCTGGCGGTTTTTAATCCAGTCCTGATCCTGCCACTGCCAGGTATGTCTGGCTGTAGTCATGGATGCAGTGGCGGGGCGTTGTTCAAACTGGCGGGCATAGGGGTCAATTTTTTCCAGCAGTTCGCCCGTGTGCCGGTTAAGGATTTCATACTTGTACAGACAGCCGGCCTGCAGACCGGGAATAAATAATTCCCAGACTCCGCTGCCGCCACGCACCCGCATGGGATTGGTGCGGCCATCCCACTGGTTAAAGTCACCAATAACACTGACCCGTTCAGCATTAGGTGCCCAGGTGGCAAATAAAATGCCTTTTATACCATCGACTTCTTTCTCATGCGCACCCAGAATATTGTAGCACTGCAGTAATTTGCCTTCACTGAACAGGTGCAGATCATATTCAGAAATCTGCGGCTCAAAACAATAAGGGTCGTAATGGGTGTGTTCATAGCCGCTTTTATCGATCCAGTTAAGCTGATAATGATCACCCAGTTGGTCAATATCACCCTGCCATTCAAAAAAATCACTGTCAGGCAGGCGTTTAAAAGGGGCTTTATGCTGGTCATCCAGAACCAGGTTCACCTGCTCTGCATACGGCAGGTACACTCTGATCAGCTGATGTTCCCGGTCAAAACCCAGCACAGAAAAAGGATCATGATGTCTGGCCTCGGTAATTCGGGACAGTTCTTCCTGGAGAGGTGATTTTTTGTATTTCTTTATCATGGACTCAGTTTCCGAATGGGTGGAACAGTAATAACCAAAGTTCATCTGATAACAGATGAAAGCAGCCTGTTTAATCCTTTCATTATACTGTCATTTCAGCCTATTATAATAGTCCTTTATGAATAAGACGTTTGATAAATGGCAGGTGATCCTGCTTTGTCAGCGAGTGAGAACTGTTTTTTTAGAATGATTATAAGAACTGTTGATGGTGATCATGGTTATCTTTTTTTGTACCTGAGATAATAAATAATTAACTTTTTATTATTTCTTCAGAATAAAAGACTGTATTTTCTTATAAAATGTTCCATAATCTATTCATTAAATCAGGGAATGGTTTAAATAATTCTTAATGTCAGCATAATAGTTACAGGAGTCCTCAGTGTCCATTGAAAATCCCCATCGTTATGTCAGTCGTCTTACCCGTGATACCCTGGCCATTATTCTGGCTGGCGGGCAGGGTTCTCGCCTTAAAGAATTAACCGCCTGGCGTGCCAAGCCCGGTGTGCCTTTTGGCGGTAAGTTCCGAATTATTGACTTCCCCCTGTCCAATTGTGTTAATTCAGGAATCCGCCGTATTGCTGTCGCGACCCAGTATAAGTCTCATTCTCTAATCCGTCATATTCAACAGGGCTGGGGGCATTTCAGGGGTGAATTCGGTGAATTTGTGGAGCTATTGCCTGCTCAGCAGCGGATTAAGGATAACTGGTACCTGGGCACGGCCGATGCTCTGTACCAGAATCTGGATATTATCCGTGCCCATAATCCAGAGTATGTTCTGGTGCTGGCGGGGGATCATATTTATAAAATGGACTATGGCGTTATGCTGGCCCAGCACAGTGAGAATGAGGCCGATTTGACTGTAGGCTGTTTTGAAGTCCCTATTGAAGAAGCCAAAGCCTTCGGGGTGATGGCCATTGATGAAAACAAGCGTATTATCGAATTTACTGAAAAACCCGAGCAGCCCAAACATGTGCCTGGTAATTCCGATCGGGCACTGGCTTCTATGGGTATTTATATTTTCAATACCCGTTTTTTAATTGAACAGCTCATTAAAGATGCTGACAATAGTACATCTACCCGGGATTTCGGTAAGGATATTATTCCCAGTGTGGTAAAGAAATACCGTGCCTTTGCCTATTCCTTTAATAATAAGGAAGAGCAGAACCAGATATACTGGCGGGATGTCGGTACCATTGACGCTTTCTGGAAAGCCAACCAGGAACTGATTGGTGTGTCACCGGAACTGAACCTGTATGATGAAAAGTGGCCTATCTGGACTTACCAGGAACAATTGCCTCCGGCCAAGTTTGTCTTTAATGATGATGACCGCCGCGGTATGGCGGTAGATTCCATGGTTTCCGGCGGCTGTATTATATCAGGTGCCAAAATATCCCACTCCCTGCTGTTTTCCAATGTCCGGGTTAACTCCTATTCTCTGGTGGAAGACTCCGTGATTTTACCGGATGTCAATATCGGTCAAAACTGTATTATTAAACGGGCGGTTATTGATAAAGGCACTATAATCCCTGCCGGTACTCAAATCGGAGTTAATCCCGAGGAAGACCGTAAACATTACAGGATCAGTGAAACCGGCATTGTCCTGGTGACCCCGGATATGATCGGTGACAAACTGCATACTGTTCGATAAGCATGAAAAGACTATAGACAAGTAAGCCTTTTTACCTGATACTCAGATTTTTAAACCTGCTCTAACTCTAAAGGGAATAGTAAACATTGACATCGTCTGTTGAAGATAAGCTCAAAGTCGTTATATGCTGGCACATGCACCAGCCGGAATACCGGGATCTCAGAAAAAATGAATTCCAGCTACCCTGGACCTATCTGCATGTTATTAAAGACTATATTGATATGGTCGAACATCTGGAAAATGTAAAAGGGGCACGAGCAGTAGTCAATTTCACCCCGACCCTGCTTGAACAGATTGAAGATTATAAACACCAGGTCAATGACTTCCTGCAGCATAACACCCCTTTGCGTGATCCAATGCTGGCTCACCTGACCTGCAGTAAATTGCCGTCCAGTCCGCCTTTGCGTCTGCAGATCATTCAGGATTGTTTAAAAGCCAATCGGGAACGGCTAATCGATCGTTTTCCCGCTTATCAGAAACTGGCGAATATGTCAGAATGGTTTGTGAATAACCAGGACACTATTTTTTATCTGGAGGATCAGTACCTGTTTGACCTGCTCACCTGGTATCATCTGGCCTGGATGGGCGAAACGGTCAGACGTAATGATCCCCGCATCAAGCGTTTAATATACAAGGAAAATGACTATACGCTCAATGATCGTTATTTATTGCTGGAAGTGATTGGCGATATCCTTAATACTATTATTGATCGCTACCGCCGCCTGGCACAGTCAGGTCAGATTGAATTATCCGTCACGCCTTATGCTCACCCGATTGTTCCCCTGCTGCTGGATCTGAATTCTGCCCGGGAGGCTATGCCTGATGTGGCACTGCCGGAGCATCCTGAATATCCCGGTGGTCGTGAACGGGTTCACTGGCATATTAAAAAGGGCCTGGACATCTTTAAAAACCATTTTGGCTTTAAGCCGGTGGGTTGCTGGCCTTCAGAGGGGGCGGTCAGTAATGAGACCCTGGAAATCCTGTCAGAATATGGTTTCAAATGGGTGGCTACCGGCGGCAGTGTCCTGAACAACAGTCTTAGTCAGGCGGGTATGATTGATGATGTGTACAATAATATCGGTGTGCATCGCGGCTATACCGTGCAGCCTAAGGAGGAGGACGGGGAAGACAGACCAGCTACTAAAGAAGGCCTGATCAACTGTTTTTTCCGCGATGACGGCCTGTCTGATCTTATCGGTTTTACTTACTCCAAGTGGCATGCGGACGATGCGGTTAATAATTTAATTGAACACATGGAAGCCATTTTACACAATCGAAAAGATCAATCTGGACGGGTGGTTTCTATTATTCTTGATGGTGAAAATGCCTGGGAATATTATCCTGAAAACGGCTATTATTTCCTGACGGCCTTATACAAGCGGCTGGCAGAGCATCCGCGTTTTGACCTGAGCACTTTTGCTGAATGTGTCAATAGCCATTCAGAAACAACCATGCTGCCTTCCCTGGTTGCTGGCAGCTGGGTTTACGGCTCATTTTCCACCTGGATTGGTGACCAGGCCAAGAACCGGGGCTGGGATATGCTTATAGAAGCCAAGCAATGTTTTGATGAAGTGGTTGCCAAAGGTGAGCTGGATCATGGCCAGCTGGCCCGGGCTGAACAGCAGCTGGCGGTCTGTGAAGGCTCTGACTGGTTCTGGTGGTTCGGTGATTACAATCCAGCAGATTCAGTCAGTAGTTTTGAATCACTGTTTCGTCTTAACCTGTCCATTTTATATCAATATCTTGGCGTACTGCCTCCAAGCTATCTTACCCAGGTCTTTACCTATGGCAGCGGGTCGCCGGCTGCCGGTGGCACTATGCGGCCGGGACAGGAATAACTATGGCCAGACGATATAATCGTGGTGTACCACTGGATAAACGACGTGCCGGCATTTTATTGCATCCTACCTCGCTGCCCGGTCCATACGGTTCCGGGGTTCTGGGAGTCGATGCCTATCGTTTTGTGGACTTTCTTAATGATTACGGTTTCAGTGTCTGGCAGACCCTGCCCCTGGGGCCGACTCATGGCGACGGTTCGCCCTATCAGTCGCAGTCTGTGCATGCCGGAAACCCCGGCCTGATTGACCTGCAGTGGCTGGTGGATAAAGGCTGGCTGGAAGAACATGATCTGTACAATTGTTTTGCCGATGTGCTGGGGCGTTCCAAATGTATTTTAATCGCCTTTAATACCTTCAGACGCCTGTCTGAAGAGCAGGAAGATGATGAGGAGTGCCGGAAGTTTAAACAGTTTATTAAAGATCAGGCTTTCTGGCTGGATGACTATGCGCTCTACAGTGCTCTGAAAAAGGAAAACCTCAATAAAAGCTGGATAGACTGGCCGGAATCGTTAAAAAAACGTAAAAAGAAAGCCCTGAACAAGGCCCAGGATCGGCTGAAATACGAAATCTTTTTTTATCAGTTTGAACAATACCTGTTTTTCTCGCAATGGCTGGCCCTGAAAGAATACGCCAATAGTAAAGGTATCTACCTGTTTGGTGATCTGCCTATCTTTGTGGCTCATGACAGTGCCGATGTCTGGGCGCAGCGTCAGTATTTTAAACTCGACGAGGAGGGTAAAACGGAAGTGGTAGCCGGTGTACCGCCGGATTATTTCTCTGAAACAGGTCAGCGCTGGGGTAATCCTCATTACCAGTGGGATGCCATGGCAGCCTCTGGTTTCAGCTGGTGGAAAGAACGGATAGAAACTCAGCAGTTGTTGTTTGATGTTATTCGCATTGACCATTTCAGAGGCTTTGAAGCCTGCTGGGAGATCCCTGCACATGAAGAAACAGCTATTAATGGTCACTGGGTCAAAGCCCCTGGCGAACAATTGCTGGAAGCCCTGTATCAGGCTTATCCTAAGCTGTCACTGGTGGCAGAAGATCTGGGTATTATTACCGAAGAAGTTGAAGCCCTGCGTGAACAGTTTAATCTGCCGGGCATGAAAATTATGCAGTTTGCCTTTTCCGGTGAACCTGGTAACCCCTACCTGCCTCACAACCACCAGGTAAACAGTGTGGTTTATACCGGAACCCATGATAACGATACCACCCTGTCCTGGCTGGAAACAATAAGTGAAGACGAAAAGCACTTTATCCGGGAATATTTTAATTACCCTTATGAAAGCCTGAACCTGGTACTGATGAGCGTTACTATGGCATCTGTTTCCAGGCTGGCGGTTCTGCCACTGCAGGATTTACTGCAACTGGGTGCAGGTCACAGAATGAACACCCCAGGAACCATAGAAGACAACTGGCAATGGCGCTTCGGCTGGGAACAGATCACCGAAGAAACCCAGACCATAGCCAGGAAAATGAATACCCTCTACGGACGCCTGTAAGCACTTATATCTAACAACCCAAATATTCAAAACCCCAAAGGAAAAACGGAATGAACAAACAGGTCTATGCATTTGAAGAAGGCGACGGCAAAAATAAAGCCTTACTGGGAGGCAAAGGAGCAAACCTCTGTGAAATGACCCAGATTGGTCTTAATGTTCCGCCCGGCTTCGTTATTACCACTGAAACCTGTCTGCAATACCTGGCTTCGGAAAATGGTGAACTGCCGGAAAATCTGATGGCTGAAGTTCATGAGCAAATGCAGCAGCTGGAACAGAAAACCGGTAAAAAATTCGGCGATCCGGATAATCCCCTGCTGGTTTCGGTACGTTCCGGTTCGGCTATGTCCATGCCCGGCATGATGGATACGATTTTAAACCTGGGGCTTAATCGGGACACGCTGAAAGGTGAAATAGAACAAACCGGCGATGCCCGCTTTGCCTATGATGCTTATCGACGTTTTATCCAGTTATTCGGCAAAGTAGCCCTGGGTATTGCTGATGAACCCTTTGATGAGGCTTTTGCTGACATTAAAACCCAGAAGGGTATTCAGGAAGATATTGGTTTATCTGCCGATGATTTACAGCAGGTCTGCGATGAATTTCTTAATATTGTTAAACAGCAGACCGGCAGAGAATTTCCCGATGATCCTTATGAGCAGTTAGAACTGGCCATTAAAGCCGTATTTAATTCCTGGATGGGTAAACGGGCGATTGATTATCGTCGTGAATTTAATATCACCCCGGAAATGGCTAATGGCACAGCAGTCAATATCGTGACCATGGTATTCGGCAACCGCGGTGATGACTGTGCCACTGGAGTAGCCTTTACCCGTAATCCCGGCACTGGAGAAAACCGCCTGTACGGTGAGTACCTTACTAATGCCCAGGGTGAAGATGTGGTGGCCGGGATCAGAACGCCCAAGCCCATTGAACAACTGTCCAGTGAAATGCCCGAAATATACCGGCAGCTGGAAGAACTGCGTTCCAGACTGGAGACCCATTACTGCGAAGTTCAGGACTTTGAATTTACCATTGAGCGAGGTGTTTTATACTGCCTGCAGACCCGTAACGGTAAAATGAATGCCACGGCAATGGTCAGAACCTCCGTGGAAATGGAGCGTGAAGGACTGCTTACTAAAGAACAGGCTCTGTTGCGCATTAACCCTCAGCATCTGGAACAGATGCTTTATCCCCGCCTGGATCCCGATGTGCGTATTGAGGCCATTGCCCAGGGCCTGCCGGCTTCTCCCGGTGCTGCCAGTGGTATGGCTATATTTGATGCTGATAAAGCAGAACAACTGGGCAAGGAAGGCTTTCAGGTGATCCTGTTACGGGAAGAAACCAAGCCTGAAGATATTCACGGCTTTTTTGCTTCCCAGGGTATTCTGACCAGTCGAGGCGGTAAAACGTCCCATGCGGCCGTTGTGGCCCGGGGCATGGGTAAGCCATGTGTAGCGGGTGCAGAAGGCATACAGGTGGATATTAATCTGCGTCAGGCCAATATCGGCGATCTGGTGATCAAGGAAGGTGACTGGCTGACTATTGACGGCACCAGCGGCAATGTCTATAAGGGCAAAATTGCCACGGTTGAAGCCGAATTTACTACTGAGCTGAATACCCTGTTAAGCTGGGCCGATGAGCTGGCCCGACTCAAGGTTATGGCTAATGCTGATACCCCTTCCGATGCGGCCAGGGCCATTAAATACGGTGCTATGGGTATTGGTCTGTGCCGGACCGAACGGATGTTTAATGATCCTGAACGTCTGCCTATTGTGATTGAAATGATTGTGGCCGAAAACAAACTGCAGCGTCAGGAAGCACTGAACCGCCTGCTGCCTATTCAACGGGCTGACTTTAAGGGGCTGTTTGAGGTGATGTCACCACGTAAGGTGACTATTCGCCTGCTGGATCCGCCCATTCACGAGTTTTTACCTTCAGAGCCTCAATTACAGAAAGAAATTGAACAGCTGCAGCATTTACATGAAATGGCAGCCGGTGCCAGTGTCCTGTGCAATACCATGAACCTGCTTGAAAGCGGAGAGGGACGCCGGGTCACTGATAAAGTTCCCCTGCCAACTATGGTAAACCCTGATCTGGTGGAAGAAGCCATTATTAAAAAGCAGAGTATGCTGAAAAAAGTCCGTGCCCTGTATGAAACCAATCCCATGCTGGGTCATCGCGGTGTCCGTCTGGGCATTACTTTTCCGGAAATCTATTCCATGCAGATCCGCGCCATTCTGGAAGCGGCCGCTGAATGTGTGGCCAAGGGAATGGAAGTTTACCCCCAGATCATGATCCCGCAGGTTTCAACGGTACAGGAACTGAAGTTCATTAAAAAGTTTGCTGATAGTATTCATGAGGAAGTGGAGCGCACCTATAATCTTAAGGTGAACTATAAATTCGGCTCTATGCTGGAAGTGGTGCGTGCCTGTATGCGGGCAGAGTCACTGGCCGATGTGGCAGAATTTTTCTCCTTCGGTACCAATGATCTGAGCCAGGCTACCTTCTCATTCTCCCGGGAAGATGCGGAAAACAAGTTCCTGCCGCTATACAATGAACGCGGTATCTTGCAGGACAATCCCTTTGAAGTGCTGGATAGAAAAGGCGTTGGCAAACTGATGGAACTGGCTGTTAACTGGGGCCGTGAAACCCGTAAGGATATGTCCATAGGCATCTGCGGTGAACACGGCGGCCATCCAGACTCAATCCAGTTCTGCCATACTATTGGGCTGGACTATGTCTCATGTTCGGGGCCACGGGTGCCTATCGCACGACTGGCGGCGGCGCATGCAGCCTTAGAAGAGTAGCGCTGAGCGTTGAGCGCAGAGAAAGACCCGGAGCAACATTTATCTTTAAATTAATACAAAATATTTTGCTATTTTGCTTGACTCAGGAAAAATGGATTTTATACTCTTTTGCTCAACGCTCAACGCTCAACGCTCAACGCTCAACGCTCAACGCTCAACGCTCAACGCTCAACGCTCAACGCTCAACGCTCAACGCTCAACGCTCAACGCTCAACGCTCCGCTTGCTAAAAATTCTCCGTAGAAGTAAACAAGCCAACCCGTAGATCCTTCATGGTATAAATTTCCTTACCATCCACAGACATGCTTGCATCGCCAATGCCCATGACCAGGCGGCGGGTGATCACGCGTTTTAAATCAATTTTATAGGTTACTTTTTTAGCAGTAGGTAATACCTGGCCGGTAAATTTGACTTCGCCCACACCCAGTGCCCGACCGCGGCCGGGGCTGCCCAGCCAGCCGAGGTAAAAACCAATCAGCTGCCACACGGCATCAAGACCCAGGCACCCGGGCATAACGGGATCGCCCTTAAAATGGCATTCAAAAAACCATAGATCAGGGTTAATATCCAGCTCGGCAATAATTTCACCTTTGCCGTGTGCACCACCATCTTCATTAATTTCAATAATACGGTCAATCATTAACATATTCGGCAGGGGCAGTTGAGCATTTCCCGGCCCGAACATTTCGCCACGACCGCACTGCAGTAATTCTTCCCGGTTAAACGAACTTTGTCTTTTCATAAAAAATCTTTTGGTTGTAAAATCATTAAACCGCCATATTCTAACAGAAATAAATACCCATTCCCATTTGCAATTGATCAGAAAAATTTTTAAAGTTTATACTAAAGTATTGAGAACACCGGCCGCCAATCACTATGAGGCAGTATAAATTAAAACAATGTACTTAAAAGCGGACTTATAAAAAGCAGTTATGCAGGCATTATCCTTATCTCAGATGGCTAAGCCGGCTGCACTGAATGCGTTTAATTATTTTAACCAGCCAACACCACTACCGTTAAATAATAGCTTCAGCCAGGCCGGGCGTGGCAATAATAATGCTGACAGAGTCAGTCTGTCACAGCAGGGGCTTGTCTATGCTCAAAATTCAGCTAATTTTGCTTCCAGAAATACTGATACAGAGAATGAAGCCAGAGAAACAACGGCCCAGGAAACCTCTGAAAAGGAAGTTAAGGAAGAGGCATCACCAGTAAAGGATAGCAATTCAGCTACCCGCAATAAAAATACAGAAAAAGAACTTACCGAACAGGAACAGCAGCAGGTAGAAGAGCTTAAACATCGTGATAGTGAAGTCAAAGCCCATGAACAGGCGCACTTATCCGCTGCCGGCGGTCTTGCCCGGGGCGGGGCCAGTTTTGACTATGAAACCGGTCCCGATGGTAAACGCTATGCTGTAGGAGGGGAGGTTAATATTGATACCTCAAGAGCCTCTGATGATCCCCAGGCCAATCTCAGAAAAGCCCAGCAGATCCGCCGTGCTGCAACAGCTCCGGCCGACCCTTCAGCCCAGGATCGCTCAGTAGCCTCTGAAGCCTCACGTATGGAGGCTCAGGCCAGAGTGGAACTGTCTGAACAGGCACGGGAAAAACAGTCACAATACGTTTCAGAAAATACTCCTGAGGCCGATTTCCTTGCCCAGAGCGCTTCACAAAACGAAAAATCAATACAGGACAGCTATCAGAAAATTCAGAATGCCTCAGTCCTGCAGCAGGCTCGGCCTTTTGTCGATTTTTTTATCTGATTCCAGCACACTCTCTACAAGTCTACAGGTAATAAGCTCCCTTAGTCATGACTTTAGAGGTCAGTTTCATTGCCATCCTGACTGCCGTTGGCAAATCTGCACTGCCCGCACCCTCAGCAATTGTCGCATGGTGCAGCTCATCAACCTTCATCTGTTCCAGAGTGGCCCGGCTTTTATGATCCTCCGGGGACAACTGCTGTAAATGTTCATCCAGATGGCGTACCACCTGATGTTCCGTTTCCGCCACAAAACCCAGACTCCACTTATCCCCGGCCTTGCCGGCAATAGCTCCAATAGTCAACGAACCCAGATACCATAAAGGATTCAACCAGCTGACATGGGTCCCCAGTTCCTGACAACGGGATTCACACCAGGCCAGGTGATCATTTTCTTCCTGTGCCGCCCGCTGCATCTGCTCCCGAACCTCCGGCAGCTCAGCCGTTAGCGCCTGCCCCTGATACAGCCCCTGTGCCGAGACCTCACCGGCATGATTAATACGCATCAGCCTGCCTGCCAGCTTACGATCCGCTTCACTTAACTCACCCTCAGGCTGACTGTCCGCCGGATTACTCCGCTCCGTAACCTCCGGCGCCCCAAACAAAGTCCGCACCCCAGTGTCAATATTAATCAAAAACCGATCCAGCCCGGAAAACTGCCGATTAAGCTGCTCAAACCCCATATCAACCCCTTGTCAAAACCATATAAACATTTACGCTCTTTCTTAACACTTAACACTTAACACTTAACACTTAACACTTAACACTTAACACTTAACACTTAACACTCTATGCTCTTTCTCAACGCTCAACCGCTCCTCAACTGCCTCGCCAACAACCCCACCGGATGCACCACCTCAATATTCAGCCCCAGTTTTTTCAACCCCTGCTTATAATGCAGAGAACAGCCCAGATTGGAAGAAACCAGTATCTTACTCTTATTATATCCCATAATCTGCTGTAATTTATTATCCAGCAGCTGTCCGGCAATATCCGGATACCGCAGCCGGTAGCTACCAGCGGCGCCACAGCATATCTTTGCATCCAGCCTGTTTATTTTCAGTTCGGGAATAGCCGCCAGAACTTTTTCCAGCAGCGGGGCTTCATGCAGGACATTTTTCAGGCTGCAGGAAGTATGCAGAATAACTTCCTGCTCAAGCGGTACAAAGTCAGGGCTGTGCTGTTCGAAGGACTGAGCCAGAAAAGCTATAATATCAAAACTATGCTCAGTCATAGCCTGACTGTCAGAACCCTTATGACAGTCAGAACCAGTCATTAAATGGGCATATTCTTTCAGTTGTCCGGAACAGTGATTATTTAAACTGATAATGGCCTGACAATCTTTAAGGTAAGGTTTAAAGCCTTCAATATTATTATGGATCTGTGCATACATACCGTCCAGATCCCCCTGACGGCGCTTAATAGCACCACAGCAGTGCTGATTTTCAGGTACCACCACCTCGTAACCGCAGGCATTTAATACCCGGATCCCATCCAGCAGCGTCTGAGTTTCAAACAACTCGCCGGTACAGCCGGTAAACAGTGCCACCTTCCCAAGTGTATTATCAACAGGGTAGTACTGCTCCAGTGAACTTTGCCCCGTAAGCCTGTTAGACAGCCGGGCCAGTGAGCGCAGGGGGGCCTTCTGCAGGACGGTTTCAGCAACTTTCTGTTTAACAGACTGCTGTATCTGGATCGACTGTGCCAGCTGCTGCCGGCTTAAATCACTGATTTTTGAATAATCCACTTCAGAAGGACACATATGCTCACAGGCACGACAGCCCAGACAATGATCCAGAGATTCAAACAGCTCGTCCGTTAAGTGTAAATCACCGTCCGCCAGCGCTTTAAACAGCGATATTCGTCCTCTTGGAGACTCATTTTCCGTATGAAACACCTGATAAGTAGGACAATGCGGCAGACACAATCCGCACAGCACACACTGGTTAGCCAGCTGAGAAATGGTTTTCTGAACAGTCAAAAATAAAATCCGCTTAAATAATTAGCAAAAATCTGTCTAAAAGTCTGCTATTATAACAGCCTTTAAAATCTAAACCTAAAACCTGATCAAAATGTCCTATTACTCCAGACACGTATTCTTTTGCACCAATGACCGCGAAGACGGTTCCGCCTGCTGCCAGCGTTTTAATGCCCGCCAAATGCGCAAATACGTTAAAAACCGTTGTAAGGAACTGGGTATCCATGGTGAAGGCCTGGTAAGAATCAACAGCGCCGGCTGTCTCGGCCGCTGCAGCGAAGGCCCGGTTATCGTCATCTATCCGGAAGAAACCTGGTATACTTATGTAGATGAGGAAGATCTGGATGATATTATTGAGCAGCATCTGGTTAAAGGGGAAGTGGTTAAACGGTTGATGTTGAAGAGCAGCGTTGAGCGCTGAGCGTTCAGCGTTGAGAAAGAGCCAGAGCAAAAAGATTTGTCTTCAAGTGAATACAAAAAATTTTTTGTTTTGCTTGACTGAAGAAAAATGGATTTTATACTTTTTCGCTCAACGCTGCTCTTTTTGTAAGACAAACCCTATAATTCCCCATCAATTTAGCATAAATTTCACTTTTTATTAAAAACCACATTGACAAATATAGGGTATATCAGTATATTATTATGCAACTGATTACTGTTCACATGATGTGACAGCAGTTATTTTATACCTCCATCCTCCTTTGGTGGTTTTTAAAAGGGCGCAGCTCCCCCCCCCCTTAGTTGCGCCTTCT